>DATADI010000594.1:0-10196 GCA_036258615.1 Thermomonospora sp.
GTCGTCTGGGCCGCGCTGGCCGTGCTGCGGCCCGGCGGCCCGGGTCCCGACGGCCCCGAGGCCGGGTTCGCCCGGGACATGAGCACGCACCACGCCCAGGCGGTGCGGATGTCGTTCGTGGTCCGCGACGCGACCGACGACGAGGAGGTCCGGCTGCTGGCCTACGACATCATCAACACCCAGTCCGCCCAGATCGGCATGATGACGGCCTGGCTGGACCACTGGGAGGCGCCCAAGGTGGACCCGGGCGGGTCCATGCGCTGGATGGCGGGGCACGGCGGCCACACCGGCGGCACGACGATGCCGGGGATGGCCACCCGGGAGCAGCTCGGGCGGCTGGAGGCGGCCAGGGGGCGGGACGCCGAGGTGCTGTACCTCCAGCTGATGATCGCCCACCATCGGGGCGGGGTGTCGATGGCGCAGGCGATCCTGGCGCGCACCGACGACGACCACGTGGAACGGCTGGCCCGCTCCATGGTGGACGGGCAGCGGTCGGAGATCGACCTGATGACCCGGATGCTCCGGGAGCGCGGCGCCACCCAGTCGTGACGGGCCCCGGCCCTCCGCGTGGGAGGGCCGGGGAACGGGCCGCTAGGGGGCCTCGGCGGGCTCGGGCCGGGCGTCGATCCCGGCCTCCTTGCGCTGCTGCTCGGTGATGCCGGTCGGCGCGCCGGTCAGCGGGTCGTACCCGGACGCCGCCTTCGGGAAGGCGATCACGTCGCGGATCGAGTCGCCGCCCGCCAGCAGCATGGTGGTGCGGTCCCAGCCGAACGCGATGCCGCCGTGCGGGGGCGGGCCGTACTTGAACGCCTCCAGCAGGAAGCCGAACTTGCCCTCGGCGTCCTCCTTGGACAGGCCCAGCACGTCGAAGACCCGCTGCTGCATCTCGGCCCGGTGAATACGGATCGAGCCGCCGCCGATCTCCATGCCGTTGCAGACGATGTCGTAGGCGTCGGCCAGCGCCGTCTCCGGCCGGTCGTGGAAGGTGTCGGCGAACTCCGGCTTCGGCGCGGTGAACGGGTGGTGCACCGACGTCCAGCCGCCCTGCCCGTCGGTGGCGGGCTCGAACACCGGCGGGTCCACGATCCACACGAACGCCCAGGCGTCCTCGTCGACCAGCCCGCAGCGGCGGCCGACCTCCAGCCGCGCGGCGCCCAGCAGTTCCCGGGAGGGGTGCGGCTGCCCGGCGGCGAAGAACACCGCGTCTCCGGGCCTGGCGCCCACCGCCTCGGCCAGCCCGGCCCGCTCGGCGTCGGAGATGTTCTTGGCGACCGGCCCGGTCAGCGAGCCGTCCTCCTGGACCAGCACGTACGCCAGGCCCCGGGCGCCGCGCGCCTTGGCCCAGTCCTGCCAGGCGTCCAGCTCCTTGCGGGTCTGCGACGCGCCGCCCGGCATCACCACCGCGCCCACGTAGGGGGCCTGGAACACCCGGAACGGGGTGCCGGCGAAGAACTCCGTCACGTCCACCAGCTCGTTGCCGAACCGCAGGTCGGGCTTGTCGGAGCCGTAGCGGGCCATCGCGTCGGCGTAGGTCATCCGCGGGATCGGCCGGGGCACCTCGTACCCGGCGATCTCCTTCCACAGCCGCGCCACCAGCTCCTCGCCGACCGCCATGACGTCGTCGGCCTCCACGAACGACATCTCCAGGTCGAGCTGGGTGAACTCCGGCTGCCGGTCGGCGCGGAAGTCCTCGTCGCGGTAGCAGCGGGCGATCTGGTAGTACCGCTCCAGGCCGGAGACCATCAGCAGCTGCTTGAACAGCTGCGGCGACTGCGGCAGCGCGTACCAGTGGCCGGGCTGCAGCCGCACCGGCACCAGGAAGTCGCGGGCGCCCTCCGGGGTGGAGCGGGTCAGCGTGGGGGTCTCCACGTTGACGAAGCCCTGCTCGCGCAACAGGTCGTTGACCAGGTACGCGGCCTGCGAGCGGACCCGCAGCGCGCGGGCGACGGCCTCACGCCGGATGTCGAGGTAGCGGTACCGCAGCCGCACC
This sequence comes from Thermomonospora sp., assembly GCA_036258615.1. GTDB lineage: Bacteria > Actinomycetota > Actinomycetes > Streptosporangiales > Streptosporangiaceae > Thermomonospora. Next base: position 1,991 of record DATADI010000594.1, read on the forward strand.
TCCTCGTTGACGTTGACGTCGCCCTCGATGGGGAACGGCAGCGGCGCGGCCTCCGACAGCACCTCGATGTCGGTGGCGGCCACCTCGATCTCGCCGGTGGGCAGCTCGGGGTTCTCGTTGCCGGCCGGGCGCACCCGCACCTCGCCGGTGATCTTGACGCAGAACTCCGACCGCAGGTCGTGCGCGGTGTCCTCTTCCCTGAAGACCACCTGCGCGACACCCGTGGCGTCCCGCAGGTCGATGAACGTGACCCCGCCGTGGTCGCGGCGGCGCGCCACCCAGCCGGCGAGCACGACACGCTCCCCGGCCTGCTCCTTGCGGAGCGTTCCGGCGCCGTGCGTACGGATCATGGTGCGAGCCTCTCCTTCAACGTCGCGGTGATGTCGGTGAGCGGGACGGCGCTCTGGTCGCCGCCGGCCAGGTCCTTCACCTGTGCGGACCCGGCCGCGATATCTCGCTCGCCGAGGATCACGGCGTAGGCCGCGCCGGACCGGTCGGCGGCCTTCATCGCCCCCTTGAGGCTCTTGCCCCCGTACGACATGTCGGCGGCGATCCCCGCCGCGCGCAGCTCCGCCACCAGCGCGAAGATCCGCCGTTCGGCCACCTCGCCGAGCGGCACCCCGAACACCTGGCAGCGCGACGGGGTCGCGGGGGCCACGCCCTCCTGCTCCAGCGCCAGCAGGGTGCGGTCCAGGCCGAGCCCGAAGCCGATGCCGGGCAGCGGCGGGCCGCCGATGTCCTCCGACAGCCCGTCGTAGCGCCCGCCGCCGCCGATGCCCGACTGGGCGCCCAGCAGCGGGTGGTCGAACTCGTAGGTGGTACGGGTGTAGTAGTCCAGGCCGCGGACCAGGCGGGGCTCGTCCTCCCACGGGATGCCCAGGTCGGCCAGCAGCTCCCGGACGCGGTCGTGGTGGGCCTTGCAGGCGCCGCACAGGTGGTCGGCCATCAGCGGCGCTTCGGCGACCTGCGCGCGCACCTCGGGGCGCTTGTCGTCCAGCACCCGCAGCGGGTTGATCTCCACCCGCGCCCGGGTGGCCTCGTCGAGGTCCAGGCCGCGCAGGAACTCCTGGAGCCGGGCCCGGTAGGCGGGGCGGCACTCGCGGCAGCCCAGCGAGTTCAGCAGCAGCCGCACCTGCGTCAGGCCCAGGCCGCGGTACCAGTTCCAGGCGATGGCGATGGTCTCGGCGTCGATCTGGGGGTCCTCGCTGCCGATGGCCTCCAGGTCGAGCTGGTAGAACTGCCGGTACCGGCCCTGCTGGGGACGCTCGGCGCGGAACGCCGGGCCGGTGGTCCAGACCTTGACCGGCAGGCCCTGCTTGTGCAGGCCGTGCTCCAGGACGGCGCGCAGCACCCCGGCGGTGAACTCCGGGCGCAGCGTCAGGGAGCGCCCGCCGCGGTCCTCGAAGGTGTACATCTCCTTGCTCACGACGTCGGTGGACTCGCCCACCCCCCGCCGGAACAGCTGGGTGTCCTCGAAGACCGCCAGCTCCAGATAGCCGTATCCGGCCAGCCTCGCCTGCTCGGCGAACGCACGGCGCACGGCCGCCAACAGCTCCGCGCGCGGCGGAACGTACTCGCTGACCCCCTTGGGGGCCTGGAAGCTCGAACTCATGATGTGTCGTCAGAATCCCTTGCTGGGCCCGTCCGCGGGCGCCTCGGCCGGGGCCGAGATCCCCTTCAGGAAGGGGTTGGTGGCGCGCTCGCGGCCGATGGTGGTCCGTTCCCCGTGGCCGGGCAGCACGAGCGTCTCGTCGGCCAGCGGCAGGCACACCCGCGCCAGGCTGTCCATGATCTGCTCGTACGAGCCGCCCGGCAGGTCGGTGCGGCCGATCGAGCCGGCGAACAGCAGGTCCCCGGTGAACATCACCTCGGGGATCTCCCCGGTCGCCGGTGTCCGGAACGTCACCGACCCGGGGGTATGGCCCGGGGCGTGGTCGACGGTGAGCCGCAGCCCCGCCAGCTCCAGCACCAGGCCGTCCGACAGTTCCCGCACGTCGTCGGGCTCGGTCAGCTCCAGCCCGCCGAACAGCTGCTGCCCGGGGCCCAGCGACAGGCCCTTGGCGGGGTCGGTGAGCAGGTCCCGGTCGGCCGGATGGATGTAGGCGGGGACGTCGCGGGCGCCGCAGACGGGCGCGATCGACCAGATGTGGTCGATGTGCCCGTGGGTGGCGACCACGGCCACCGGCTTCAGCCGGTGCTCGCGCACGACCTCGTCGATGCCGGGCTGGGCGTCCTGGCCCGGATCGATGATCACGCATTCCTCCCCGGCGGCGGGGGCCACGACGTAGCAGTTCGCGGCGAAGGCCCCGGCGGGGAACCCGGCGACGAGCACGGTCGTCCTCTCGTACAGCAAGTCGTTGGAGCCGTTGGGAACTCACGCGGCGTTTCGAGCGTACCGGCGCGGCCAGGGCCATCGCGAACGAGATGGCGGTCCGCCGTGTCGCCGCCCGGCGGTCGCGCGATCGCGGGCGGGCGCGGCCACCCCGCCGCGGCCGGTACCATGCGCAGCACGTTTCCTGATCTAAGGCGGGGCACCGCGAGGAGGGCACGCGTGGCGGGGAAGGACCGCAAGAAGCAACTGGCCAGGCAGCGCTACGAGCGCCAGCAGGCGCGCCGGGCGGCGCAGGCCAGGCAGGCACGCCGGGTCCGGGTCGTGGGGTCGGCGGTGGCCGTCGCGGTCATCGCGGGCGGCGGGGCCGGGATCGTCGCGCTGGTGGGCGGTGACGACGGGGGCAACGCCGACGCGAGCTCCTCGCCGAGCACCCCGCCGCCGACCGACGGGGCTCCCAAGCAGGAGATCTCGTTCAAGGGCGTCGACGTCAAGACCGACCCCAACGGGGGCTCGGCCGAGTGCAAGTACCTCAAGTCCGAGGACGACCAGGACCCGCCCAAGGGCCTGGACCGGCCGCCGTCCACCGCCGCCTACAAGGGCAAGGTGAAGGTGACCCTGAAGACCAGCCTCGGGGACGTCGGCATGGAGCTGGACGCCTCCAAGGCGCCCTGCACCACCAACTCCTTCGTGCACCTGGCCAAGGAGAAGTTCTTCGACAAGTCCAAGTGTCACCGGCTCACCACCGGGAACCTCGCGGTGCTCCAGTGCGGGGACCCGACCGGCACCGGCATGGGCGGCCCGGGATACCGTTTCGCCAACGAGAACACCAAGGGCGCCAAGTACACCCGCGGCGTCCTCGCCATGGCCCACAGCGCGCAGCCCGACAGCAACGGCAGCCAGTTCTTCATCGTCTACAAGGACTCGCAGCTGGACCCGGACTATACGATCTTCGGGAAGATCACGTCGGGCATGGACGTCATCGACAAGGTGGCCGCGGCCGGGGTGGCAGCGCAATAGCGACCTGTACGGCTATGGTTTGGAAGGTCCTGCCATGAGGTAAGAAGGCCGGACCATGATGGGAGGCAATGGTGTCCAGCGCCACCGATCCCCACGGTCGTGTTGACGAGGACGGCACGGTCTACGTGAAGACGGCCACCGGCGAACGGGTCGTCGGATCCTGGCAGGCCGGTGCCCCGGAGGAGGCCCTGGCCTACTTCAAGCGCAAGTACGAGGCGCTGGTCACCGAGATCGAGCTGCTGGAGCAGCGGGTGCGCACCACCGACCTCCCGCCCGCCCAGGCCGAGCAGGGCGTCGCGCGGCTGCGCGAGGCGGTCACCGGCGCCAACGCCGTCGGCGATCTGGACGCCCTGGAACGCCGCCTGGACGCGCTCGGCGAGCTGGTGGGCAAGCGCCGTGAGGAGGTCCGCGCGCAGCGCGAGCACGCCCGCCACGAGGCTCGCGAGATCAAGGAGCGGATCGTCGCCGAGGCCGAGCGGATCGCCGCCGAGGAGACCCACTGGAAGAACGGCGGCGAGCGGCTCCGGCAGCTGGTGGAGGAGTGGAAGGCCGCCGACCGCATCGACCGGCCCACCGAGACGGCGCTGTGGAAGCGGATGTCGGCGGCCCGCAACGCCTTCACCAAGCGCCGCAAGGCCTACTTCGCCTCCCTGGAGGACCAGCGCGAGCAGGCCCGCCAGGAGAAGGAGCGGCTGGTCGCCGAGGCCGAGGCGCTGGCCGGCTCCACCGACTGGGGCGAGACCGCCGCGGTCTACCGCGAGCTGATGCGCCGCTGGAAGAGCGCCGGGCGCGCCGCGCGGGACGTCGAGGAGGAGCTGTGGGCCCGGTTCAAGGGCGCCCAGGACACCTTCTTCGCCGCCCGCGCCGCCGCGTACGCCGAGCGCGACGAGGAGCTGCGCGGCCACGTCGAGATCAAGGAGCAGATCCTGGCCGACGCCGAGCGGATCCTGCCGGTGCGGGACGTCCGGCAGGCCCGGCAGGCGCTGCGGACCATCCAGGAGCGCTGGGAGGCCGCCGGGCCGGTGCCGCGCGACGCCCGCGACCGGCTGGAGGGCCGGCTGCGGCGCATCGAGGACGCCGTCCGGTCCGCCGAGGAGGCCGAGTGGCGGCGCACCAACCCCGAGGCGCGGGCCCGCGCCGAGGCCACCGTCGGCCAGCTGCGGTCCTCCATCGAGCAGCTGGAGAAGCGGCTGGCCAAGGCCCGTGAGGCGGGGCGCGACAAGGACGTCAAGGACGCCGAGGAGGCGCTGACGGCCCGCCGTGCCTGGCTGGAGGAGGCCGAGCGCACCCTGGCGGAGTTCTCCTAGCCCAGGGCGGGTTGCGGGGCCCGGCTCGCCGGCTCCGGAGCGGCGGAGGTCGCCGGCCCGGTGCGCAGCCGGGCCACGGCCGTCACGGTGGCCGCCACGACCAGCGCGTTGCGGACGGCCAGCACCCAGGTCTCCAGCGTGTCGGCGGCCATCAGCTCCTGCCAGTTCAGCGGGTACAGGAACTGGCTGAGCGCGGCGGCGGCCAGCACCATCAGCACCGCGGGCCGCTGCCGCGACGCGCGGTGCGTGAGGCAGACCGCGCCCAGCCCGAGCAGCCACAGCATGTACTGGGGCGACAGCACCCGGCTGGTCGCCACGGCCGCCAGCACGGCGGCGAACGCCACGTCGCAGCCCCACGCGGCGGTCCAGCCCCGGCCCGCGCCGCGCCAGGCCAGCACCGCCACCAGCGCCAGCGCGGCGACCGTCGCCAGCGGCAGCAGGTCGGCGACCCGCGCGACCCCGGGCCCGACCAGCTCCATCGACCCGTACTGGTAGACGATCTGCCCGGTCCACCCCGACAGCCGGTCGATCATGAACGGGGTGGCGGCGACCGCCTCGCACTCCAGGCCCCGGGAGGTCTGCGCGTCCAGGAAGCTCCACGGCGCCCGCCCCAGCACCAGCGCGCAGGCGGCCAGGAGCGTTCCAGCCGCCGCCGCGAACGCGACGACCTCCCGCACGCCCCGCCGGTCACGGGGCAGGCCGAGCAGCAGCAGCACCGGCCAGGCCTTCAGCAGCGTGCCGACCGCCGCGAGGATCCCGAACACCCGGTGCCGGGCCAGCGCCGCCAGGGCCGCCACCGCGGCGACCGTCACGATCAGGTCGTACCGGACGTAGCTCATCGGGCCCAGCAGCACCAGGCCCGCCGTCCACGCCCAGGCCCCGGCGAGGGACCCGCCGCGCGCCCGGGTCAGCAGCAGCATGACCACGAGGTCGGCGGCCAGGGCGACCAGGGCGAACGTGGTGGTGTAGTCGCCGCCGAGCCAGCGGGGCAGCAGCATCACCGGGACGGCCAGCGGCGGGTACTGCCACCGCACGTCGTCCTCGGGGAAGCCCCCGCCCGCCAGGACCCCGGCCCACTCCTCGTAGATCGCGGGGTCGCCGAGGATCTCGTCGCGGGTCGGATAGGGGAACCCGCCGGCGACGATCAGCAGGCCGGTGATCCGGGTGGCGAGCCAGCAAGCCCAGACGGCGGCCCGGCTCACCGCGCCGCGCCGCTGGTCACGCGGTAGACGTCGTACACCCCGTCGATGGAGCGGACCGCCTTGAGCACGTGACCGAGATGCTTGGGATCCCCCATCTCGAAGGTGAAACGGCTGACCGCGACCCGGTCACGGGTGGTGGTGACCGACGCGGACAGGATGTTGACGTGCTGGTCGGACAGCACCCGGGTGACGTCGGACAGCAGCCGGGGCCGGTCGAGCGCCTCGACCTGGATGGCCACCAGGAACACCGAGTCCTCGCTGGGCGACCACTTCACGTCGATCAGCCGGTCGGGCTCGGTGCGCAGGTCGGCGACGTTGCCGCAGTCCTCGCGGTGGACGGACACGCCGTGCCCGCGGGTGACGAAGCCGACGATGTCGTCGCCGGGCACCGGGGTGCAGCACCGCGACAGCCGCACCCACACGTCCGGGTCGCCCGCCACCACGACCCCGGGGTCGCCGGCGGGCCGGGTGCGGCCCCTGCGCCGGGTCGGCAGCGCGACCTCGGCCATGTCCTCCTCGGCGCTCTCGACCCCGCCGAGGGCGTCGACCAGCTTCTGCACCACCGACTGGGCGGAGAGCTGCCCCTCCCCCACGGCGGCGTACAGCGCCGAGACGTCCGCGTAGCGCATGTCGCGGGCCAGGGCGAGCAGCGCCTCACCGGACATCATCCGCTGCAGCGGCATGTTCTGCTTGCGCATCGCGCGGGCGATGGACTCCTTGCCCGCCTCGATCGCGGTGTCGCGGCGTTCCTTGGTGAACCAGTGCTTGATCTTGTTGCGGGCGCGGGCGCTCTTGACGAAGTTCAGCCAGTCGCGGCTGGGCCCGGCGTCCGGGGACTTGGAGGTGAACACCTCCACCGAGTCGCCGTTGTCGAGGGTCGACTCCAGCGGGACGAGCCGCCCGTTGACGCGGGCGCCGATACATCGGTGCCCCACCTCGGTGTGGATGGCGTAGGCGAAGTCGACCGGGGTGGCGCCCTGCGGCAGGGCGATCACGTCGCCCTTGGGGGTGAAGACGAACACCTCCGACACCGACAGGTCGAACCGCAGCGACTCCAGGAACTCGGCCGGGTCGGCGGTCTCCTTCTGCCAGTCGAGGAGCTGGCGCAGCCACTGCATGTCGGCGGCCTTGCGCCCGGCGACCGTCTCCTCCTTGTACTTCCAGTGCGCCGCGACCCCGTACTCGGCGCGCCGGTGCATGCCCCAGGTGCGGGTCTGCAGCTCCACCGGCTTGCCCTCGGGGCCGATCACGGTGGTGTGCAGCGACTGGTACATGTTGAACTTGGGCATCGCGATGTAGTCCTTGAACCGGCCGGGGACCGGGTTCCACCGCGCGTGGATCGAGCCGAGGGCGGCGTAGCAGTCGCGCACCGAGTCGACCAGGACCCGGATGCCCACCAGGTCGTAGATGTCGTCGAAGCCCACGTCCCGGGCGATCATCTTCTGGTAGATCGAGTAGTAGTGCTTGGGCCGGCCGGTCACGCTGGCCTTGATCTTGGCCTCGCGCAGGTCGGCGGAGACCTTCTCGATCACTTCCTGGAGGTAGACGTCGCGGCGCGGGGCGCGCTCGGACACCAGCCGGGCGATCTCGTCGAACCGCTTGGGGTACAGGGTCGCGAAGGACAGGTCCTCCAGCTCCCACTTGAGCGTGTTCATGCCGAGCCGGTGCGCCAGCGGGGCGAAGACCTCCAGCGTCTCGCGGGCCTTCTTCTCCTGCTTGTGCCGGGGCATGTAGCGCAGGGTCCGCATGTTGTGCAGCCGGTCGGCGAGCTTGATCACCAGCACCCGGATGTCGCGGGCCATCGCCACGACCATCTTGCGGACCGTCTCGGCCTCGGCGGCGTCGCCGTACTTGACCTTGTCGAGCTTGGTGACCCCGTCGACCAGCGCGGCGATCTCCTCGCCGAAGTCGTCGCGCAGCTCGTCCAGGGTGTACTCGGTGTCCTCGACGGTGTCGTGCAGCAGCGCGGCGCACAGCGTCTCGGTGTTCATGCCGAGCTCGGCGAGGATGGTGGTGACGGTGAGCGGGTGGGTGATGTACGGATCGCCGCTCTTGCGCTTCTGGTCGCGGTGGTAGTGGGCGGCGACGTCGTAGGCCCGCTCGATGAGCCGCAGGTCCGCCTTGGGATGCGTGTTGCGGACGGTCTTGATCAGTGGTTCGAGTACCGGATTCATGGTGGTACCACGCTGGGCGCCGAGCCGCGCGAGCCGGCGGCGGACGCGGGCGGCCGATGGTGGGATCGTGGCCGCCGAGGGCGGCGGGGTCGATGCGGGCGGAACGGCGGACCTGGCGGACCCGGGGGTCTCGGGGGTCTCGGCGGCCTGCCCGGCGCGTCCGGCGGGCAGGCC
>DATADI010000595.1:0-3841 GCA_036258615.1 Thermomonospora sp.
GCCGCCGCCGAGGGTTGGGACGCCGCCGGGGGCGGAAAGGTTCGGGCTAGTCCTCCTCCTCCTCCGGGGGTGCGGGGCCGATGCCCTGGACGGTGTCGTCGAGGTCGTCGGCGGGCGGGGTGTCGGGGGAGGGGCGGCCCTGGGTGCGGCCGAAGGACGCGCCGCTGCTCGGCCCGCCTCCGCCGCTGGTGCCGGTGCCGCCGACCAGCCCGGCGGCGTCGGCGTCGGCCTCCTCGCGGGAGATCCGGCGGGGCGCGCGGATGCCGGGGCGCCGCCGCCGGAACCGGGGGTCGTCGGGGTGTGAGGCGAGTTCTTCGGCGAGTTCCTGGGACTGCTTGTCCCGTTCGGTGTGCTTGTCGTTCATGTGCGCGCCCCTACCCGGTGGCGGTGCCGGTACGCGTCAGGGGCGGGGCCCGGACCGGGGGTCGCGGGCCAGGGCGAGGGAGAACAGGCCGACGAGGGTCCCGTCAGGGCGGGTGACGACCATGTCCTCGGCTCCGGCGCGGCGCATGCGTTCCACGAGGGGCTCGACCTCCTCGCTGGGCCGCACGGTGCTCACGCCGGTGTTCATGATGTCCCCGGCGGTGGCCTCGGGCGGGGCCGCGGCCAGTTCGCGGTCTCCGACGACGCCCTGCACGACGTCGTCGCCGTCGACGACGACGGCCAGGCCCGCCGCGTCGCCGAGGACCCGGTCGGCGACCTGGGCGGCGGGGTCGTCCGGCGTGGCGACGACCGGGTCGCGGCGGGTGCGCAGCGACACCAGCACCGCGTCGCCCTCGTAGGGCAGGTCGGCGGCCAGCCAGTCCCGTTTGCCCGCCGCGTAGTCGTGGACGTCGCGGGCGCCGAGGTGTTCCAGGCGGTGCGCGGCGCGGGGGCTCAGGTCGCACCCGGCGTCCTGGCAGTAGACGATGACCGGGCGGGCGGGGTCGAGCCAGGCGGGCAGGTCGTGGCGCAGGTCGGCGAGCGGAAGGTGCGCGGCGCCCGGCAGGTGCGCCCAGGCGTACTCGTCCCGGGGGAGGACCTCCACGAGCTGCGCGTCCCGGGAGCCGGTGAGGTCCTGGAGCCGGGAGCGGTCGATGATGTGGACCATGACCGTCCCCTTTCCCGGCGCGGCCGTGTCAACCGCGCCGGGAGGTGCGGGGAGGGTCAGCGCGACAGCAGGTCGCGGGCGATGTGGGTGATCTGGATCTCGTCGGTGCCGGCGTAGATCTGGAAGGACTTGGCGTCGCGGGCGAGTTGCTCGACGCGGAACTCGCTCATGTACCCGTTGCCGCCGAACAGCTGGACGGCCTCCTGGGCGACCTCGCTGGCGGCCCGCGCGGCGTACAGCTTCATCGCGGACGCCTCGGCCAGGGTGGGGGTGCGCCCGGCGCGCTGCATCTCGATGTGCCGGAAGACCAGGTTCTGGACGTTGAGGCGGGCGACCTCCATGGTGGCGAGCTTGAGCTGGATGAGCTGGTACTCGCCGATGGGCCTGTCCCACAGGACGCGGTTCCTGGCGTAGTCGACCGACAGGCGCAGGCACTCCTCGATGACGCCGAGGGCCATGGCGGCGACCCCGGCGCGTTCGGTGACGAAGTTCTGGCGGGCGGACTCCTTGCCGTCGCCGGAGCCGCCGGTCAGCAGCCGGTCGGCCCCGGCGCGCACGTCGGTGAGGAACAGCTCGCCGGTGGGGGAGGCGTGCAGGCCCATCTTCCGCAGCGGCCTGCTCTGCTCCAGGCCGGGCATGCCGCGGTCGAGCACGAAGGTGAGGATCTCGCGGTCGCGGGGGGCGCGGCCGTCGTCGAGCTTGCAGTAGAAGACGATGGTGTCGGCGTGCGGCCCGTTGGTGATGAAGGTCTTGCTGCCGTTGAGGACGTAGGCGTCGCCGTCGCGGCGGGCGGTGGCCTGCATGCCGCCGAACGCGTCGCTGCCGGAGCCGGGCTCGGTGATCGCCCAGGCGCCGACCTTGTCCATGGTGAGCAGGTCCAGCGCCCATCGTTCGCGCTGTTCGGGGGTGCCGCGCTTCATGATGGTCCCGGCGGCCAGGCCGAGGCTGACGCCCATGGCGGTGACCAGGCCGGGGGAGACCTTGCACAGCTCCACGATCGGCAGGATCGTCATGGCGGGGTCGCCTCCGCCGCCCTGCCCGGAGGGCCGTTCCCCGGAGGCCCGGGACCTGAACGACGACCGGGCCAGCTCGTCCATGCCGAACGTGCGGAACAGGTCGCGGATGAGGTCGTAGGGCGGCATGTCGCCGGAGTCCAGCGCGTCGAGGTGGGGGCGCACCTTGGCGTCCACCCAGTCCCGCACCGCGTCGCGGATCATCAGGTCCTCGCCCGACCACTCGATCATGTTCGCCTCCTCGCCCGGCCGTGTGCCGGAGGCCATCCAAGCAGATCGTGCAAGCGAACGCTTATCGAGGGTGGCCGGGTGGTCAGCGGGCGAACGAGACGATGTCGGCGCGGATGCCGCCACCGGCGGTCAGCCGGTCGCCGGCGGGGCTGTCGTAGACGACCAGCAGGGTGGGGCCGGGCCCGTGGGACTCGTCCAGGACGGCGATGCCCTCGGCGTGGTCCTCCCCGTCGCCGTGCGGCAGGTCGCCGACCACCTGCAGTTCGTGGGCGTGCACGACGTCGGGGGCGGCGACCTTGGCGGCGCCGGGCCAGCGGACGACGCGGACGGGGCCGCTGAGCGCCATCGTGGGCCCGGCGAGGATGAGCAGGTCGTCGCCGTCCGGGCACAGGTCGCGGATGCCGAGCCCGCCGAGGTCCAGGAAGTGGGTGCGGTAGCGGGCCTGCCCGTCCAGGCGGCGCAGCCGCAGCCGGTGCGGGTCGTCGGGGTGGGTGTCGGGCCGGATCTCCACCAGCACCGCCCAGCCGCGCAGCACGGGCCCGCGGAAGCCGATGTAGAGGCGGTCGCCGACGGCGGCGATGCCCTCGATGTCGATGCCGTTGTCCTTGCTGGGGATGGCCAGGAACGGCGCGAGGTGGGGGTCGTCGGCGAGCAGGTCGGTGAGGGAGTCGCCGCGCCCGCCGAGCACGGCGGCGGTGCGCCCGCCGTCCTCGCGGACCGCCTCGGGCAGCCCGTCGGGGCCGGTGACCAGCGGGATCCGCACCAGGACGTGCCGGTTCTCCTCGCGGACGACGGTGGCCAGCCGGCGCCGGGCCTTGGCGTCGGGCTGGCCCTCCTTGATCCGCTTGCGCTTGAGGCTGTGCGAGCCGACCGCCCACAGCCAGCCGTTAGAGCGCGCCAGGCCCTCGATGTCGGCCTCCTCGTCGGGCCCGGCGGGCAGGTCGACGAGGTCGGCGAGGGCGATGGTGCGCTGGTCGGCGTACCCGGTGACCCGGCCGCCGGCGTCGTGGACGGCGGTGAGGCGCTCGACGGTGGCGGTCTCGTCGCCCGCCACCCACAGGCAGCGGCCGTCCTGGCGGACGGCGGACAGGTTGGTGTGCGTCTGCGCTGCCTGGCTCTCGTCCGCGAAGAGCAGGTCGACCTGGCGTTCGACGATCATGCGCCGATGCTGCCACAAGATCGGGAACGGTCCCACCTGTGATCTACAATGTAAAGGCGTCCCATCGCACGCGCACCGCGTCCGGTTTACGGAAGACGAGGCCGCGAGGAGCGGGGGAGGGGCCCGGGGCCAGGCGCAGGCCGGGCAGGGCGAGGAGGGCGCGCAGCGCGGTGCGGGTCTCCAGGCGGGCCAGGTGGGCGCCGAAGCAGAAGTGCGGGCCGTGCGCGAACGCCAGGTGGTCGGCGGTGTTGGCGCGGCGGACGTCGTAGGCGTCCGGGCCGGTGACCTGGTACGGGTGTCCCTGGCCGCCGCCAACCGCGACCCCGCCGTCTTCCCCGACCCCGACGC
>DATADI010000596.1:0-17312 GCA_036258615.1 Thermomonospora sp.
CGGGCCGCCCGGGGACCCGGGCGGCGGCCTCCCCTGAACGATCCCTGAGGCGACCCTGAACGACCCCTGAGAACCGTGCCGTCCGAGCTGTCCGGCACCTAGCGTGACGAACGCACCAAGATCGATTTCAGGAGGACAGCTCATGCACGGTGTGGCCGCGTTCGTCATCATGGGTCTCGTGGCCGGTTCGGGCCTCGGCGCCGCACCTCTCGTGAACGCCGCTCCGGCGACAGCGGACACGAACATCCTCTGGGCACCCTGCAAACCGGACGGTCCGGAATGGGCGGCGTGGCAGGGGGCGGAGTGCGCGACCCTCCGGCTGCCCGTCGACTGGGCCCGTCCCGAGAGCCCTCGGTTCGACTTCAGGATCGCGCGTCGTGCGGCGACCGGACCGGGGACGCGCGTCGGCACCCTGGTGTTCGGACCTGGCGGGCCCGGTGACTCGGGCGTCGAACGGGTGGGCACCGGCATCACCCGTTTCAGCCCCGAGGTCCGCCGCAGGTTCGACATCGTCAGCTTCGATCCGCGCGGCGTCGGCGGCAGCAGTCCCGTGACCTGCCCGGCCGACAGGCTCGCGGCCCGCCCCTCGCCGGTGATGAGGAGCCAGGCCGACTTCGAGGCCACGGTGAAGTACAACCGGGACCTGCGTGCGGAATGCCGTCGGCAGACACCGAACGGCGTCTTCGACCATCTCGACTCGGCGCAGACCGTCCGGGACCTGGAGGCCCTCCGTGTGGCGCTCGGGGAGGGAAAGCTCACCTTCCACGGCAGCTCGTACGGCACGATGCTCGGCGCGCAGTACGCCGAGACCTATCCAGATCGCATTCGGGCGATGGTGCTGGAAAGCGTGATGGACCACAGCGTCCCCAGCACACGAGCCTTCCTGGAGACCGGGGCGGCAGCCGCGCAGGATCTCTTCGACGAGTTCGTGAAATGGTGCAGCCGTAATGACGGGTGTGCACTCAAGGACCGTGACGTCCGGGCCGTGTGGAAGGGACTGCTGGCCCGCGCCGAGAGCGGCAGGCTGGCCACCCCGCCGGACCTGGTGCGCAGGCTGGGCCCCACGGTCTCGTCGATCGACCTGGTCAACGCCATCGCCTTCCGGCGGTTCTACCAGGGTGACTTCGCGGGCCTGGCCAAGGAGATCCACGCGATGGACGCGAGCGCCCCGGTGGACGGGCCGGCGCCGAGGCTGTCACCGTTGCCGCCCGCCGCTCCGGTCTTCTGCGCGGACTGGCGCCTGCCCGTCCGGGACCATCGGGAGTACGTCTCGCTGGTACGCCGGATGAACGCCGCGGCACCGGACATGCCGTACCTGCAGCCACTCCGGATGGTGGCCGCCTGCCTTGGCGCGCCGACCGCCAACCCGCAGCACCGCCTCGGGCCGACCGCACGCCAGGCCCCGCCCGTTCTGCTGGCGAACGCGCGGCACGACCCTGCGACGCCGCACCGGTGGGCCGCGTCCGTCGCCCGCCAGTTCGGGCGGAAGGGTGTGCTGCTGACGTACGAGGGCTGGGGCCATGGCAGCGCGACCAGTGGGGCCTGCATGGAGAACGCCGTTGACCGTTACCTCACCGATCTGACGGTCCCGGCGCACGACACGCGATGCCCCGCCGTGCCGTAGCGGCCGGTGCCCGGGTCGGTCAGGGGGCGGCGACCGGGCGGTTGGCGGCGGCCCAGGCGTTGCAGTCCGAGGGGAGCCCACTGGGCGAGACGCCGATGTTGGTCAGGAGCATCGGCAGCGCCCGGCACAGCTCACGACGCCAGAACGGCCAGATGTGCTGGCCGTCGCCGTAGAAGTTCCGGGTGACCGTTCCGGTGTCGTCCAGGCGGTCGGCGAAGTCGCGGCTCTGCTGGAGGGCTCCCGGTTCGAGCAGGTCGGCGGGCGGCGCGGGCTCGCCGACGCCCTGGTCGGGCGGCAGGGCCGGGTCGGGGTCGCCGTCACCGGAGGCGACGTGGACGGGGATGTCGTCCAGCGTCGCGGTCAGGTGGTACGGGTCGTGCGCCATCCACCGCTGCCGCCCGCCGCCGAGGACGTCGAGCGGATCGCCCCACACCGAGTTGTGCGGGACGCCGTCCGTCGCGAGGTCGCCCTGCACGACATAGGGGTCGTCCGTCGTGGTCAGCGCCGCGCTGAACGCCGCCGCGGCGGTGAACCGCCCGGGATGCCGCCCGGCGTACGACAGGGCCCCGAAGCCGCCCATGGACAGGCCCGCGATGGCACGGGTGGAACCGGCCCGGTAGCGGCTCTCCAGCAGCTGCCGGAGTTCGACCATGTGGAAGGTCTCCCAGTTCGGCCGGGGCGACAGCGTGCCCGGGGAGATCCAGTCGCTGTACCAGCCGTAGGCACCGCCCTCGGGCATGACGGTGATGACCTGCCGGTTCGCCAGCAGTCGGCCCGCCATGCCGCGTTCGTGCCACGACTCGTACCCGCTGACCTGGCCCCGCAGGTTCCGCTGGCCGCTGCCGTGCAGCAGCCACAGCACCGGCCAGGTCCGGTCCGCGCCGGGCGACCAGCCCTCGGGGAGGATCACCCGGACCTTCATGTCGGCGGCCATGGCGGGGGAGCGGACGGTGAGGTCGAGGGTCTGGCCGTCGTCGTCGCCGGACTCGTCCGGGTCGATCACCGTCGTCCCCACCACGGTGGGCTCGGTGGCGGCGGCGTGGACGGGCGGAACGAGCGACAGCCCGAGGCCGGTGGCCGAGAGCGCCGCGAGCAGGACGTGCCGAACACGGATCATGGGGGACTCTTCCGTGAGGGGTGGCGGCCGAGCGTTCCGCACCGCCCGGGGCCGGTCTGGAACGCTCGGCCATGACAATGTCATGCGAGTGATAACAAAGTTATCTCGGCGACCCGCCGCTGTCACCCCACGGACCACCGGCTCCGCTGCGGCGATGATCTTGGTCTGGCCCCCTACTCTTTGCAATGGATCAGTGATGTTGCGTAACATCGCCAGGTGGCAGGCAACGAGAACGTCAACGGCGGGTCACGACGTCCCTTCCAGGGCCTGCTGCCTCCGGCTGCGGAACCGCTGCCGACGCTCGGCGAGATCTTCGGCCCCGGCGGCCGGATCCGGGTGCGGAGACTGCGGCCCGGCTACCGGCTCGCCGTCGTCCGTGATCCGCAACGGCTACCGCCGGAATGCCGCGACCGACTTCTGCGACTGCTGATGGACGGCTGCCGGAACGCGTTCGGGAAGGACCTGGACGCGTACTGGGGCCATTGTGGCAGCGGCTTCTTCTCGGGGCTGTCCGTGCTGGCCCTCGCCGTGACCGACGCGGGTGACGTCGTCGGTGCCTCCACCGCCCGGCGCACCGACCTCGGCGACGCGGGCCTGCTGTTCCTGGACGCCGCGTTCGTCGTGGCCGGTCACCAGGACAGGGGGCTCACCGGCCACATCACCCGGGTCCTGATCCGCGACCACGCCCTGCGGTGCCGGCGGTACCCGCTGTACGTGGCCACCAGGACGGCCAGCCCCCGTGTGTACGAGGCCCTGCGGCGGGCCGCCGGGCCCGGCAACACCCATCCCGCCATCGACCGTCCCGTCCCGGTCGGGTTCCAGCGCTTGGGGGCGGACATCACCGGATGGCTGGGCTGGGGCGACACGTTCGACCCGGGGACGATGAAGGCGATCGACGCGTACGCCGCGCTGCCCACCGCCGACACCGAGGACTGGCTTCCGGCCCCGTACCTCCTGGCTCCCCAGGCCCGCGACGCGGCCGTGAACGCCTTCTTCGCACGGCACCTCGGCCCCCGGGACGCGTTCCTGGTCATCATCAGGCTGACTCCGGGCAACCTCGCCCTGAGCCTCGCCCGCCTGGCCCGCACGTGGGCCACCCGGTCCGGTCCCGTGCGAGCGGCCGGCCGTGTCCGGCGATGAGGAGGCGGTCCGGCGGTGACCACGGTGGTGGAGGTGTCGCTCGCCCACCGTCAGACTTGGGAGATCGCCGCCCGGGGTGGGGTCCCGTCCGGTCAGGGTCCGGAGCCGGGCGTCGGGCGGCCTCGGGAGGGTGCGGATGTCCGAGCCGGTCAACCTGCTCGTCGTGGGCAGCCTGAACATGGACCTGTCGGTCGGGGTGGCGCGGCTGCCCGTCCCCGGGGAGACGGTGCTCGGTGACGAGGCGGTGCGGTCGCCGGGCGGCAAGGGCGCCAACCAGGCGGTCGCCGCCCGCCGTCTCGGCGCCCGGGTGCGGATGGCGGGCCTGGTCGGCGACGACCTGTTCGGTACGGAGCTGCGGGAGGCCCTCGCCGGGGACGGCGTCGAGGTGACCGGGGTCCGGACGGCCGAGGGCGTCGCGACCGGCATCGCGATGATCATCGTGCGGCCCGACGGGGAGAACGTCATCGCGGTCGCCTCCGGGGCCAACGCCCGGCTCGCGCCCGCCACCGCCGAGGCGGCGGTGACCGAGGAGGTCACGGCGCTGCTGCTGCAACTGGAGATCCCGGTGGACGCCTGTCTGGCCGCCGCCGGACGCGCCCGCGGGCTCGGCCGTCCCGTCGTCCTCAACGCCGCGCCCGCGCCGCCGGTCGTGGACGGAGACCTGGCGCGGCTGCTGCGCGCGGTGGACCTGCTGGTGGTGAACGAGGCGGAGGCCGCCGCGCTGTCCGGGCCGGGCGCGGCCGAGGGCCTGCCGCCCGCCGGGGGCTGGGAGGCGGTCGCCGCCGGGCTCCGACGACTCGGCCCCGCCGAGGTCGTGGTGACGCTGGGTTCGGAGGGAGCGGCGGCGGCCACCGCCGAGGGGACCTTCCAGGTGTCCGCGTTCCCCATGGCGGCCATCGACCGCGTGGGCGCGGGCGACGCGTTCAGCGCCCAGCTCACCCTCGCCCGCGCCGAGGGCCGTCCCCTCACCGAGGCGGTACGGCGAGCCTGCGCGGCCGGGGCACTCGCCACCACCCGCCGGGGCGCGCAGACCTCCCTCCCGACCCGGGCCGAGGTCGAGGCTCTCCTGTCCGGCACCCCCGGAACGGGCTGAGCTGCCGCATGCTGGGGGCATGGACTGGCTTGTCGTGGCAAGGGCGATCGCCTCGGTGGCCTTCCTCGGGACGGGAACGGCCCTGCTCGTGGTGGCGGGCCGGACGTTCGTCACGGAGGTGGCCTTCGCCCGACGGGGGGTCGGCGTCCCCGGGACGGTGGTCGGGCACCGTGAGGTGCTCAGGAGCGACGACACGTTCTTCGTTCCGGTCGTCCGCTATGAGACGACGGACGGGCGGACCGTCGAGCGCGATTCGGCGCGAACCTCCTTCGCGTTCGACCGGCCGTTCCTGGAGGAGGGCGCACGGGTCACCGTGCTGTATCGCCCCGACCGGCCCGAGCGTCACCTGATCAGGGAGTTGCGCGGCCAGCGGGCCCTGGGCATGGCGGTCGCCCTCACGGTCGGAGCGGTCCTCCTCATGATCGGGACGTCGCAGCTGCCGTGAGGCCCCAGGGTCCCGCCGGGTCAGCCGGTGAAGGACTCGGGGCCGAACCGACCCCACGCGACGAGGGCGGACAGGGCGAGCAGGGTCAGGCTGGCCACGATCCCCTGGGCCTCGTGACGGCGCAGGTGCAGGATCATCGCGCCGCCCATCAGCAGCACCAGGCCGACGGCCGCCAGCGGCACCAGCACCGGCGCGACGTCGACCGCGGCGGGCAGGATCAGGCCCACCGCGGCCAGGACCTCCAGGATCCCGATGGACTTGACCGTGCCGGAGCCGAAGACCTCGACGGCCCCCAGCCCGGAGGCGACCAGCTTCTCCCTGGACTGGACCAGCTTCATGGTCCCGCTGGCCAGGAAGAGCACGGCCAGCAGTCCCGCGACGATCCACAGAGCGACGTTCATGAGGGTTCTCCTTGGGGCGTGAAGCGTTTCCAGCGGTACGACGACGCGACCCTGCGGAATGTGAGGTCACCGGCGCGGGCTACGAAAAGTGAAAGACCGGTTACCGAGAGGGATGGCCCGAGGTGGCATCGGGGTCAGGGATGATCAGCGCGCCGGTGGTGATACTGACCCCACGTCCGTAGTTGACAACCCACTCTCGAGGGAGAAGGCGTGGCCACCCCCACCACCGGCGAGCCCGGCACGCCGCTGTACCTGACCACCGGCACGTACGGCTCGTGGACGGTCATCACGCTCCGGGGCGAGCTGGACCTGGACACCGCACCGCGTCTGGAGGCCGAGGCCCAGGCCGCCGTCCAGGACGTCGAGGTGCCGCGGCTGGCGCTGGACCTGGAGCACCTGGAGTTCTGCGACTCCTCCGGGCTGGCCGCCTTCGTCCGCATCTGGCGCATGGTCCACGGCGGAGCCGGCGACTTCGTCCTGCTGCGGCCCCGCCCGGATCTGATGCGGTGGTTGCAGATCACCGGCCTGTACTCCAGGATCCCCGTCACCGACGACCTCACCGACACCGAGCGGGGCGAGAACATCGCCGGCTCCCTGACCAGCGCCTGACCCCGCGTCGCCCGCATGCCCGGAGCGGCGGCGGCGGTGTCCGGATGTGACAGAACCCCGTCATGGCGGTCATCAGGGTCTGGCGGTGACAATGGGTGCATGTCCGCTTCGCGCCGTGTCGTCATCACCGTGTTCCCCGACGTCGATCTCCTCGATGTCACCGGGCCCGCGGAGGTGTTCGCCGTCGCGAACCGGGAGCTGTCCGGGGGGACGCCCTACCGGGTGCTGCTGGCCGGGCGGCACGGCGGCCAGGTGCGCACCAGCGCCGGGGTCCGGCTCGCCACCGACCTGACGTTCGACGAGGTCGGTGACCGCGTGGACACCCTCATCGTGCCCGGCGCGGTGGACTCCGCCGGCGTGCCGGTGATCGACCCGGAGCTGGTCGGCTGGATCGCCGGCACCGCCCGGCACGCCCGCCGGGTCGCCTCGGTGTGCGTCGGCGCGCACCTGCTGGCCGCCGCGGGGCTGCTGTCGGGGCGCACGGCGACCACGCACTGGGCCACCGCGGACCGGCTGGCCGCCGACCACCCCGACGTCACCGTGGACCCCGACCCGATCTACGTCCGGTCGGGGAACGTGTGGACGGGCGCGGGCATCAGCGCCTGCATGGACCTCGCGCTCGCCCTGGTCGCCGAGGACCACGGCGAACGGGTCGCCCTGGCGGTCGCCCGGCAGCTGGTGATGTACCTCAAGCGGCAGGGCGGGCAGAGCCAGTTCAGCGTCCCGCTGTGGCAGGCCCCGGCCGAACGCCGCGACATCGACGAACTGCGGGCCTGGATCACCGCGAACCTGACCGCCGACCTGTCGGCGGCGGCGCTCGCCGCGCGGATGTGCCTGAGCGAACGGCACTTCGCCCGGGTCTTCCGCAAGGAGACCGGCGCCACCCCCGCGGCCTACGTCGAGGCGGCCCGGGTGGAGGCGGCGCGGCGGCTGCTGGAGGGCACCGACGAGCCGCTGGAACGGGTCGCCGCCGCGTGCGGCCTGGGGTCGCCGGAGACGCTGCACCGGGCGTTCAGACGACGGCTCGGCACGACCCCGGCGGCCTACCGGAGACGGTTCCGCACCGCCGCCTGACGTTTCGTCCCTTTCACTCCGGCCCGGTCGGGCCGGTGATTCACCCTGCCCGATTTCCCGAATCCCCAGGAGGATGAGATGACCGTTTCGACGACCCTGCGCGACGTGATCGGCCTGGACGGCACGCTGCCCGCGCTGTCGGCGAGCACCCTGATCATGATCGACTTCCAGAACACCTACCGGACCGGCGTCATGGCGCTGCCCGGCGCCGACCAGGCCCTGGCCGCCGCCGCCCGCCTGCTGGACCGCGCCCGCGCCGCCGGGACCCCGGTGGTGCACGTCGTCAACGACGGCGGCGAGGGCGGCCCGTACGACATCCGCGCCGAGATCGGGCGGATCGACACCCGCGTCGCCCCGCGGAACGGCGAGCCGGTCGTGGTGAAGGGCTTCCCCAACGCCTTCCACGAGACCGACCTCCTGGAGGTGCTGCGCGGCCTCGACGCCGGGCCGGACCTGGTGCTGGCGGGCTTCATGACCCACATGTGCGTCCAGTTCACCGCCCAGGGCGCGTTCAACCTCGGCTACCGGCCGACCGTCGTGGCCGAGGCGTGCGCGACCCGGCCGCTGGCGGGCCCGGACGGTGCGCCGATCCCGGCGGACGCCCTGCACGCCGCCGCCCTGACCACGATCGGCGACCTGTTCGGCCTGGTCGCCCCCCGCGTGGCCGACCTGCCCGACTGACCCGCCCCCGCGCGCCCCCGCCGCACTCGCCCGTACGAAGTCGCCCAGGATGTCATCGCGGATGCTCACCTGTGGGATCCGTTCGGCGGTGAGGTCCTCGGAGGCGAGCATGGCGGCGCGCAGGACCGGTGGCGTCCGCAACAGCGGCGGCAACGGCTCGTCCGCCTTGGCCGCCGCGCGCAGCCGGTCCACGGCCGGGATGTCCCCGCACACCACCAGCGGCGGCATCCCGTGCCGGCGCCGGAAGGCGTTGATCGCCCGGACGCACGCGCTCCGCCGGTCCGGCGGCGGCTCGTCCAGACCGGACCGTCGGGCAGGCCCATGCCGAGGGCCGTTCCGCGCCCGTTCCGGCGGCCCCGGAGACCGCCGCCGAGTGCGAGGGCGGGCGACGTGGGTTCGTCGACATCCCGGACACCCTGTGGGGGACCGTGCGTGCCGGGTTCGACCTGTACGGGCAGCCGCCCGGCGGGGTGCGGGTCGAACCGCACACCGGCCGGATCGGCGGGGCGACCCGGGGATGGGCCGAGATCTCCGGCGGTTCGACCGCACCGGGGGACCTGGTGTGGATGGACTGGACGACCCAGTGCACGGTCTGGTGGTGACGATCCACGCGAGGCCGGGCGGGCGGCAGACTGGGGGCCATGACCGGACTGGACGCCAAGGCGGATCTCCATCTCTATCTGCAGGACGCCCGCCAGGTGCTGCTGTGGAAGCTCGACGGGCTGTCCGAGTACGACATCCGCCGCCCCATGACGCCCACCGGCACCAACCTGCTGGGACTGGTCAAGCACGTCACGGGTGCCGAGGCGTTCTACTTCGGGGCGACCTTCGGGCGGCCCTTCGACGGGCCGCCGCTGTGGATCACCGGCGGTGCCGAGCCGAACGCGGACCTGTGGGCGACCCCCGACGAGACCCGTGAGCAGATCGTCGAGGGGTACCGGCGGGCGTGGGCGCACGCGGACGCGACGATCGAGTCGCTGCCCCTGGACGCGGTCGGCCGGGTGCCCGGGAAGGACGGGCGTGAGCTGACGCTCCACCGGGTCCTCGTCCACATGATCGCCGAGACGCAACGGCACGCCGGGCATGCCGACATCGTCCGGGAACTCCTCGACGGGGCCGTGGGCCTGCGGGGCGAGAACGACAACGTGGCCCCCGGCGACGCGTCGTGGTGGGAGGGCCACCGGAACCGGCTGGAGCAGGCGGCCAGGGAAGCCGGCCGAGACGCCTAGCACGTCCCGGGCCGTGAGAGGGTCGGCCGCGCTCGGCCGGCCACAAGATCGCGGGATGCGTCAGGATGGCCCCATGGCAGACACCTATTACCTCCAGGCGGCCCGGCGCATGTGGCAGCAGTTCGAGCCGGTGCACGCGCTCGTCTACTACGCGCCCGAGGTGTTCGAGGAGTTCGCGGCCCTCGGGTACGACGTGGCGACGCGCTGGCCGACGTACTTCCCGCTGCGTTCGGCGCCCCTCAACGCGCCGGGCGCCGAACGGGTGGCGTCCGCCTTCTACAGCTTCAGCCCCCGGATGGTCGCCGAGTACATCGCCCCCGCGTGGAGCATCGCCGGATCCGAGGAGGTCCTCGCCGCCCGGTTGCGCGGGGTGGATCGGCTGTTCCGTAGGCTGATGGGCGACCAGATCGGCACGCCCGAGTTCGCCGAGGCCGCCCGGCTGCTGCGCGCCGTCGCCGAGGACGCCGACACCAGCGGCCGGCCCCTGGCGGCGGGCAACGCCGACCTGCCGTGGCCCGACGAGCCCCATCTGGTGCTGTGGCAGGCGATCACCGTCCTGCGTGAACAGCGCGGGGACGGGCACGTCGCCGCGCTGCTCACCCACGAGCTGGACCCGTGCGAGGCGCTGGTCTCGTTCGCCGCCATCGGGGCCGCCCCGGTGGAGACGTTCGACAGCCGCCAGTGGACCCGCGAGGAGTGGGACGCGGCGGCGGACCGGCTGCGGTCGCGCGGCTGGATCGACGCCGACGGCAAGGCGACCGACCGCGGCCTGGAGGGTCGCGACCAGGTGGAACGCCTGACCGACCGGCTCGCCGCCGGAGCCTGGCGGACGCTGGGCGAACCCGAGATCGACCGGCTCGTCACCCTGAACGAACCGATCCTCACCGCCGCGTTCCTCTCCGGGCTCCTCCCCGGCACCACCACCCTGGGCATCGCCACCGTCCAGGGCCCCACGTGGTGACGGCGATCGTCCTGGTCAGCGGGCCCTCTCCGGGTGCTGGAGAAGCAGCAACGGGACCCGGTTGCCGATCGTGACACCGGGATGGCAAGCGGACCGTCGTCCACCCGGGAGACGAGGTGTTCGACGGCGGCGCGGACCTGGCGGGAAGTGCCGCCGAGCCGGTACTCATCCGAGCGCCCGGCCGTCCAGGCGGCCCATTCGTCCAGGCCCCGCTCCTGGGCCTCACCGGCGGCCTGGAAGTTCTCGTACTGGGTCAGCGTCGGGTCGGTGACGCTGTCGATCACGATGCGGTCGGCGCGGCGGGGGAACATCTGCGTGTACGCGGCGCCCAGATCGGCACCGTAGGACACCCCGTAGTAGGACAGCCTGCGTTCGCCCAGAACAGCGCGGATCAGGTCCATGTCACGGGCGACGTTGCGGCTGGAGGCGTGGGGAGCAGCGCGGCGTTGTCCCCGTGCTCGTAACAGCGCCGAGCGGTCTCACGCGCGTCCCGTACGGACGCCTCGGACGCCTCCCTGCGGGAGTGCGTCGGCTGCACCGGCAGGGACGGCCCGCAGTGGATCGGCGTGCTGCGGCCGACGAAGCGCGGGGCGAAGCCGATCAGGTCGTACCGGTCCGCCGCGTCCTTCATCGCGGGACGCAGCAGAGCCGGATGCTCCGGCCCGGGGCCGCCCGGACCGCCGGGGTTGGTCAGCAGGATGCCACGGCGGTGCGCGCGGTCCCTGGCCTTGATCCGGGAGATCGCGAGCCCGATCGAACGACCGCCGGGGGCGGAGTGGTCCAACGGCACGGTCACCTGCGCGCACTCCGCGCCCGCCGCGGTCAGCTCGGTGGCCTCGGCCGGGCACGCGCCCCAGTCCAGGCGTTGCCCGAGGTAGGGCGACAGACCGGACGAGGGAGGCCGGGCGGCGGAGGCGGTCCCCGTCCAGCCGACGAGCGCGGCGGCACCGAGCGCGGTCGTGACCATGGCCATGCGTGGGATCGTCATGGCCCCCACACCATCGGCCGCCGGACGGGAAAGCATTACGGCGAACCCTCCATCTCGTGGTGGGGCCGGCCCCACCGATGATCAGCCCGTGTAGTCGCTGAAGGCGGGAGTGCCGGGCTCGGGCGGCAGACGTACGGCTCGGGCGACGAACGAGATCGCGTGATACCAGCCGCAGACCAGCAGCAGGTCCACCGCGGCCTCCTCGCCGATGTGGCGGACGAGGTCCTCCCACCGCTCGTCCGCCAGGTCGTCGGCGTCGCACAGGGCGTCCACGGCGCGCAGGACCGCCCGGTCGGCCGGGTCGTCCCAGCACGGGTCCTCGGCGTCGCCCGCCACGAGGGAACGGATCTGGCCGGGGCTCAGACCGGCCTTCTCGGCGAAGACCGCGATGTGGACGCCCCACTCGTACTCGGCCCCGCACCGGGCGGTGGTGCGGTCGATCACCAGCTCCCGGTGCCGCAGGGTCAGCGCCGTCCGCCGGGACAGGTAGTACCGGCCCCAGCCGTGGATCGCGCGGGCCCGCTCGGGCCGCCGGGCGAGGATCCGGAACAGCGCGATCGGCGGTCCCATCGGCTCCAGGGCCGCGGCCGTCCCGGCGTCGTACGGCGGCTCGACCGGGACGAGCCGAGGCTGCTTTGAAAATCGAGGCATGCGGGGGATGCTAACCTGGCTGCTTCGGAAAGAGAAGCGCGAGGGGGTGTTCCCGATGACCTCCGGCTCGGAGCGTTCCGCGACACCGACACCGACACCGACACCGGTGCCGCGACCTGGCCGGGCGGTGCGCGGATCGGCCACCGGGCGGCCCATCATGGCGCTGCTCGACCTGCTCGGCAGGCGGTGGGCGCTGCGGGTGATCTGGGAACTCACGCAGGAGCCGACCCCGACGTTCCGCGAACTGCAGCGACGCTGCGACGGCGTGTCCTCCAGCGTGCTCACCCAGCGGCTCGCCGAGCTGACCGAGGCCGGTGTCGTCCACCGCGCCGCCCGCGGCTACGCCCTCACCGTCGAGGGGCAGGCCCTCTGCGAGGACCTGATGCGCCTCGAACGCTGGGCCGACCGCTGGGCCACCCGCACCCGATCCTGACCTCGGACGAGGCCAACTGGTGGTCGGCTGGCGTCGCGCTCACGGATCGCATCTCGCGCGGTCAGGTCCGCCACGACCGCACGGCCGCCGAGGCGCTCGGAGAGCGGATCGAGCACCTCGGCGCGGCGCCCTGTCGGCACCAGGCGGGCCGCCGGGCGGCGAACGCCTCGGCGACCGCCCGTCCGATGCCCCCGAGACCCAGGCCACGAGCGTCTTCGATACGCATACTCTCGGTGTATCCAGACCCTCCCACGGTGACAGTGCGTATCCGCCGGGGTGAAGCCGAACGTAACGCTTTCGCACCGTCCGAACACATCCGCGTACGCTGCGCAATCATGAGGGCCATGGCGACGACGGGGCGGCGGCTCACCGTGCTGGTGGCGGCATTCGGCATGGTCGGGGCGGGGGCATGGGTGGGCGCCGGCAGGTCCGGCGCGGGGACGGCGAACGTGGTGTTCGCCCCCAGACCGGGTCCGGTGTTCAACGACCCCCGGGGACGCCCCGCCCAGCAGTACGCGATCATGCGGCACATCGAGCGGCACATCGCGACCTCGCCGAAAGGGTCGCAGATCCGGGTGGCGGTCTACAGCATGGACCTCGACCAGTTCGCCAACAGGCTCATCGCCGCCCACCGACGTGGCGTGCACGTGAAAGTGCTGATGGACGCGCAGTCGGTGAACGACACCTGGGAACGCCTGGCCTCCGTACTCGGCGACGACCCGAACGCGCGCAGTTACGCGGTGCTGTGCACCGGCGGATGCCTGTCCCCCTACCAGGGGGATGACGAGACGGTGCCCTCGCTGCACAGCAAGTACTACCTGTTCTCCGGCGGCGGAAAGCCCACCGTGACCGTGTCCAGCGCCAACCCGACGGCTCTGCAGGCCGAGGTCGTGTGGAACAACAGCCACACGGTGGTCGGCGACAAGGGCCTCTACAACGCCTTCGTCCGGAACTTCACCGACATGACCCGGGGTGCGAACGGCGCCTACGACGCCGATTATCACTGGACGTACGGGACGAATCCCAAGGCGTACTTCTGGCCGAAAGCATGGGGCGGCAGCGACACGATCGTGACGATGCTCGACCAGGTGACCTGCTCGAAGAGGTATCCGAGCCGCGTCCGCGTCGCCATGTTCCAGTGGACCAGCGGCCGGGTCGCGATCGCCAGGAGACTCGCCCGCATGGCGTCCCGGGGATGCCGGGTCACCGTGATCTACCCCAGGGACCTGATCGCCCGGTCCGTGCGGTCCACCCTGGCGCGATCCCGCGTCGTCGTCCACGACGTCACGTACGGCAGGGACAGCGACGGCTACGCGAGGTACTACACCCACAACAAGTACCTGCTCATCGACGGCCGCTACGCCGGGGTGAACCGCCGCAAGATCGTCCTGACCGGGTCCGCCAACTTCACGATGACCGGCCTGTACTACAACGACGAGGTCCATCTGCGGATCCTCGGCGCCCGGGTCCACGACGCCTACCTGAGGAACTTCCACCAGCAGATCATCGCCGCCCGCTCCACGACCGCCGAGAGTCGCCCGCCGATCCTGCGCATCCGCCCCGAGGACACCCCCGACGGCTAGCGCCGGGTGAGTTACCTTGAGGGCCGGGGCGGTTTCCGGAGGCCCCTGACCGGTCGGCGCACCCGCTGAAGGGGTGATCACGGTGTCCTCGCTCAGCGACCCCTACGATGTGGACGACCTCCCCGAATGGGCCGCCGCCGTACTCGGCGACGACGTGGACGACGACCAAGACGAAGACCCCGCTGAGGAGCCCTGAGGCCGATGTTGCGGACGTCCGTAATGCCCACAAGGATGATCCTTTGTGCATCGTCGACGTTTTCTCTCCACCGCCGCACTGGCGACCCTCACCGCGGCGTGCGGCTCGGGATCGAACTCCGGATCCGCGTCCAGGAACGCTGAAAAGCTGACGTTCCGTAATCCCCTGAGCATCCCTCCGTTGCTGCAGCCCAAGCGCGACAAGGAGGGCGTGCGGAAGTTCGCGCTCACCCTCCAGCAGGGCCAGGCGCAGATCCTGCCGGGTGTGCGGACGGCGACCTGGGGGTTCAACGGACCGTTCCTCGGGCCCACCCTCCGGGCGTCCCGCGGCGACACCGTCCAGATGGCCGTGACCAACCGGCTGGGGGAGACCAGCACGGTCCACTGGCACGGGATGCGGCTGCCGGCCAGGATGGACGGCGGCCCGCACCAGCCGATCGAGCCGGGCGCCACCTGGTCGCCGCACTGGACCATCGACCAGCCCGCCGCCACCTCGTGGTACCACCCGCACCTGCACGGCCGGACGGCCTCGCACGTCTACCGGGGCCTGGCCGGAATGTTCATCGTCGACGACGAGCGGCTGGAACTGCCGTCCCGGTACGGCGTCGACGACATCCCGCTGATCCTGCAGGACAAGAAGTTCACCCCGGACGGCACGGCGTTCACCGGCAATCCCCTCAAGGGCACCTTCGGCATCCTCGGCGACCACGTCCTGGTGAACGGGACGTACGACCCGTTCCTGAAGGTGACGACCGAACGGGTGCGGCTGCGGATCCTCAACGGGTCCAACGCCCGGATGTACAACGTCGGGTTCGCCGACCGGCGCCGGTTCCAGGTGATCGGCACCGACGCGGGGCTGCTGGCCGCCCCGGTCGCGGTGGACGGGCTGTCCCTGACCCCCGGTGAGCGGGCCGAGGTCGTCGTGGAGTTCGCCGCCGGGGAGCAGGTCGTCCTGCGCAGCTTCGGGGGTGACGACGGCATCGACGAGGGTGACCTGGACCTGCTGAAGTTCGTCGCGGCGCCGGAGCTGAAGCGCTCACCCGCCGTGCCGGGCCGGCTGGCCGACCTCACCCCGATCCAGCCCCCTCCGGGCGCCCGGGTGCGGCGTTTCCGGCTCAACGGCCACGACGCCATCAACGGCAAGGAGATGGACATGACCCGGATCGACGAGGTGGTGCCCGCGGGCGCCGTCGAGATCTGGGAGATCGAGAACCACGTCTACGCCCACAACTTCCACATCCACGAGGTGGCGTTCCGGGTGCTGGACGTGAAGGGCGCGCCGCCGCCGGTGTACGCGAGCGGGCCCAAGGACACCGTGTACGTGCCGTCGAAGTCGAAGGTGCGGCTCGCGGTCCAGTTCGGTCACCACACCGACCCGGCCTTCCCGTACATGTACCACTGCCACATCCTGCGGCACGAGGACTCCGGGATGATGGGCCAGTTCGTGATCGTCAAGCCCGGCACCGAGAACCAGGTCTCCCGCACCATCCCCGGCGGCGGCGGTCACCACCACTGACGAGCCGTCGCGCCCAGGACGCGCCGGGCCTGCGTCACGAGGCCCCGCGCGTCCTGTCCGGCGCCTCCCCGTGCGGCGGTGCCGGATCCGCTGACGGGATGGCCGCGGCGATGCAGTCCAGGACGCGCTCGAGCCCGTAGCGGAACTGGTCGTCGCGGCCCAGGTGCGGCTGGCGCGCCTCCATCACGATCTTGGTGAACATCGGGTACTCCCCGCTCGCGACCAGCTGCCGCACGCGCGGGGAGCTGCGCGCCATCCAGTCCGCCGCGCTGATCCCGCTGCGGCGCAGCTCCTCGGCCGAGCTGATCTCCTCGCGGACGGTGGCCTCGACGTAGCCGTTCAGGATCGCCATGAAGCTGAGGTTCGCGTCGATGGACAGGTAGGGGTCGAGCGCGCCCATCACCCCCTCGATCAGCCGCAGCTGGTTGGGGCCGAAGCTGGGCAGCGACCGGTGCACGGTGGCGATCCACGGGTGCCGCAGCCACATCGCCCGCACCCCGTCGGCGTAGCGCCTCAGGTCCGCGCGCCAGTCGCCGGAGGGCAGCCCGGTGACGTCGATCTCACCCATCAGCCGGTCGGCCATCAGCTCGATCAGGTCGTCACGGCTCGGGACGTACCGGTAGAGCGACATCGCGCCCGCGCCGATCTCGGCGGCGATCCGCCGCATGGTGGCGGCCTCCAGCCCCTCGGCGTCGGCGATCCGGACGGCCGCCTCGGTGATCTGGGCGCGGCTGTAGGCCGGTTTCGGCCCGCGGGCCGGGCGCTCGTGCCGCATCCAGATGTTCACGTACTCGGCGTCGGTCACCGCTGCTCCTCCCACTTGCGTACATCGTACCCAGTAACTTAGCCTGGCCGGCATAACCGAGTACAGCGTACCCAGTGGAGGGCTGATGGCCGATCCGATCGTGGTCGCCGAGGGGCTGCACAAGTCCTTCGGCGCCACCCACGCCCTGCGGGGCCTGGACCTGAGCGTCCCGCGCGGGACGGTGTGCGGCGTGCTGGGCCCCAACGGCGCCGGGAAGACGACCGCCGTGCGCATCCTGGCGACCCTGTCCGACCCCGACGCCGGGCACGCCCGTATCGCCGGGTTCGACGTCGTCCGCGAGGCCGACGAGGTGCGCGCCAGGATCGGGCTCGCGGGCCAGTACGCCGCCGTGGACGAGAAGCTCACCGGCCGTGCCAACCTGCGCATGTTCGGGCGCCTGTCCCACCTGTCCCGGCGTGAGGCGCACCGGCGGGCCGACGAGCTGCTCGAACGCTTCGGTCTGATGGACGCCGCCGATCGGCAGGTCACCGGCTACTCCGGCGGCATGCGGCGCCGCCTTGACCTGATCACCAGCCTCATCCTGCGCCCCGCGGTGCTCTTCCTGGACGAGCCGACCACAGGCCTGGACCCGCGCAGCCGCGGCGAGATCTGGGACAGCGTCCGCGAGCTGGTGGCGGACGGCACCACGGTGCTGCTCACCACGCAGTACCTGGACGAGGCCGACCAGCTGGCCGACGACATCGCCGTCGTCGACCACGGACAGGTGATCGCCACGGGCACACCCGACGAGCTGAAGGCCACGATCG
>DATADI010000597.1:0-3241 GCA_036258615.1 Thermomonospora sp.
GCCGCCGCCCGCCCGGCCGTACCCGCACCAGCAGCGTCCCGCGCCCCAGCAGCCCTACCCGCAGGGCCGCCCGCAGCCCCGGCCCGGCGCCCAGCACTCCGGGCCGCAGCGTCCCCCCGTCAACGGCACGGGCGGGCACCAGCCGCCCCACCGGCCCGAGCGTCCCGCCGCCCACGAGGACCCGCGGCAGCACCGCTTCCCGGTGACGGGCGAGTACGAGCGGCGTCCCGGACACCCCGAGCCGCCGCGCCGCCCAGGTCCCCGCTAGCCCCCGCAACGCGGGCCATCCGGTCATCGCGGCATTCACCGGACGCTCTCGCCGTGGTCAGTTGACGCGGCCGAGGCGTTCCCGGGATGGTGACGGCGTTCCCGTCCGTCCCCCCGGAGGTGGCCATGGCGGCCGTTGACGAGATCCCCGTCCCCGACGACGTTCCGGCCAGCTCGCGCGTCTCGGAGGCCGGCGCCGGATGGGCGTGCGGGGCGCCGGGCCGGTTCCACGAACGGATGCCGCCGCCGGGCGAGGTCCAGCAGTTCTCCTGGCGGCATCCCGGGGTGCTGTGGCGGTCCCGCAACGACTTCGTCGCCAAGACCTTCGGCGACCCGTCCCACCACATCCGCCGCGCCTGGGTCAAGGCCCTGCGCAAGCGCGACCCCGATGTCTCGTTCACCATGGAGCGGCCCGAGGAGACGTTCTCCTTCCTGCTGCTCGGCGACACCGGCGAGGGCGACCGGTCGCAGTACGCGGTGGTCCCGCCGATGCTGGCGGCGGGCGGCGACACCGACTTCATGGTGGTGTGCAGCGACGTCATCTACCCCGGCGGGGAGGCCGCCGACTACCGCGCCAAGTTCTTCCGGCCGTACGCCGACTACCCCGCGCCGATCTACGCGATCCCCGGCAACCACGACTGGTACGACGGGCTGCGCGGCTTCATGCGGGTGTTCTGCGACCTCAAGGGCGAGTTCGACCCGCCGGCGTGGCGCGGCGCGTTCGGCCCGCTCGCCCGGCTGCTGTGGCGCGACCCCGGCCCGATGGACGAGTTCGCCCTGCTGCGGGCCCGCGACGAGTACCGGGGCGGGGAACGGCAGCGCGCCGTGCAGCCCGCGCCGTACTGGGCCATCGACTCCCCGTCCCTGCGGATCGTCGGGATCGACACCGGCATCACCGGCGGCATCGACCGCGACCAGGCGGCCTGGCTGCGCGAGGTGTCCGCCGGGCCCAAGCCCAAGCTGCTCATCACCGGCAAGCCGCTGTACGTCGACGACCGGCCCAAGCCGTGCCCGATCGAGGGGGAGAAGGCCACCGTCCACGACATCGTCGCCGACCCCGCCCACCACTACGTCGCGGTGATCGGCGGCGACACCCACAACTACCAGCGCTACAGCCGCACGCTGGAGGACGGCCGCACGATCGAGTACGTCGTGTCCGGGGGCGGCGGGGCGTTCATGCACGCCACGCACACCATCCCGCGCACCACGGTGGTGGAGGAGAGCGCGTTCCGTTGCTACCCGCTGCGCGGCGACTCGCTGTCGCGCTACAGCCAGCTGTACGCCCGGTGGCTGCGGATGCGGTGGCTGGCGCTGACCCCGCGCGAGGCGGCGGCGGTGGTGGCGCACCGGCTCGGCGTGGACGCCACCCGTGAGAGCGACCGCGACCTGCGGCCCTCGCCGCGCGCCCGGTTGGTGGCGACGCTGCTGGGCGTGCCGTCCGGGCAGCGGCGGCGGCCCCGGATGCTCCGGCTGCCGGTGCGCAAGCTGCCGCAGCACTTCCGCTCGGAGTTCGCCGACTGGGACCGGCCGCCGTTCTTCAAGAGCTTCCTGCGGATCGACGTGACGCCCGGCGCGCTGACCCTCAGCTGCCACGGGGTGAGCGGCTGCGGCGAGCACGAGGACCGCCCGCCCTGTGAAGATCAGGTGACGATCCGGCTGCGATGAGGCGTCACCGACCGGCCGACTTCGGTCATTTCTGACGAAGAGGCCGTAAACGCCCACGAAAACAGGGCAGGCGGGTCATCTCTCCGGTACGGTCTTGGGCACATCGGTGGCCGACCAGCCCCGGTCGCCATCTCGCTGACGTGCCCGCACCGCGGAACGGGGGGGCGTGATGGGGGACGGCAGGCCACGAACGTTGTCCGCAACCCCCTGGAGAGACATGGGCTACCCCCAGCAAGGCCAGCCGCAGTACCCGCAGCAGGGTCAGCCGCAGCACTACCCGCAGCAGCACCCGCAGCAGGGCGGTTACGCCCCCGCCCCGGCGCAGCACCACCAGCCCGCGGCGGGCGGCGGCTACAACATGAAGCGCCGCAACGTGGTCGGGGTCTGGCTGGGCCTGCCGATCATCACCCTGGGCATCTACAGCATCGTGTGGATCTTCAAGGTCCACCAGGAGCTGGCCCGCTACGACCGGCGGATCCCCGACCAGTCCACCAACGCGCTGCTGTCGGTGCTGTTCGGCTGGATCACCCTGTACATCTGGCCGCTCATCATGTGGATCAAGCTGGCCGAGCACATCCGGCAGTCGCAGCGGGCGGCGGGCCTCCAGCCGTCCTGCAACACCGGGCTGGGCATCGTGCTCGGCATCTTCGGTTTCGGCTCGCTCTACTACCAGCTGGAGCTGAACAAGGTCGTGGACCGTTACGGCGACACGCCCCCCATGCAGCAGGTCCCGCTCTACGCCTGACCCGCTCGCGGTGCGAACCCCGTTCGCGGCCTCCGGGCCCGGCGGGGTTCTGTCGTCTCCGGGCAGCACAATGGGCGGGTGCGGATCGCGGTGACGGACACGGCGGACGGCGGGGGAGCCCTCCGGCCGCTCACCGCCGACGGCGCGCCCGCCGGGCCGGTGGAGCGCGTCGCCGACCTGGCCGCCGCCGTCGCCGCCCGGGAACGGTCCACCGAGCCGCCCCGCTGGGTGTGGGCCGCCACCGCGCGGCTGTACCCGAGGCTGCTGGCCGCCGGGGTCCGGGTCGCCCGCTGCCATGACGCCGAGCTGGTCGAGACGCTGCTGCTGGGGCACGCCGGGCGGTACGGGGAGCCCCGCTCGGTGCGCGCCGCCTGGGCCCGGCTGCGCGGCGAGCCGGTGCCCGACGACGAGCCCCCGCCCGGCGAGGCCGCCCAGCCCGTCCTGTTCGAGGAGTCCCGGCCCACGGCGGGCGACGACCTGGACGCCCTGGTGGCCGTGCACGCCGACCAGCTCCGCAGGCTCGCCGCCGCCAGCCGGCTGCCGCTGCTGGCCGCCGCCGAGTCC
>DATADI010000598.1:0-26366 GCA_036258615.1 Thermomonospora sp.
TACCCGCCCCGGCCCGTGCGGCCGGGGCGGGAGACGGACGGGGTCAGGCGGCGACGTCGGCGTTCTTGCGGGGACGACCGCGCGGACGCTTGCGGGCGACGATCTCCCCCTTGACGAACAGCTCGCCGCCCCAGACACCCCAGGGCTCCTGGCGCTCGAGCGCGCCGGCGAGGCATGCCTTGCGGATCGGGCAGTCCAGGCACAGGGCCTTGGCCAGCTCGACGTCGGCGGGAGCCTCGGCGAAGAACAGCTCCGGGTCGGTCCGGCACGGAAGCGTGAGGTCCTCGTCGCTCATGGCGAGAGCCCCCTGCATCGCAGTCACCCTTGTTCCTCTCGTTGGTTCTCAACGGGTTCGTTTCGACGGGACTTGCGGCCACATACAAAGAGGCCGCGGATCCGGTGTCTGGATCCGCGGCCTGGGGGCTCTCCCGGTGTCTAGACCGGTCGCCTCCAGGGATACGGACCCGACACGCCGCCGTTGGCGGCGCCCATGTGGGCCGTGAGGGCGCTCAGGCCGGTGGCGATGTCTTCGGAGACACTCCACCCCTGGCGCTCGTCCTGGACCAGCTGCTGCGTCGGCTGCTCGAGGCCCTGCAGTCGCATGACCTCACGCAGGCGCACGACGCCGTCGTACGTCTGCCGCGCGGAGCCGAACGGCTGATCGCCGCCGTGCCGGGCATAGCCCCGTACCGGGGTGGCCGGGCACGGCAGGGTCAGCGCGGGGAACTCAGGCGCGAGGACGGACGTACCGGGGCACGGTGCGGCCCAGGACGCTGATTTGGCCATCATGCTGATCACCGGACTGCACACCACCTCTCTGGTCGTCGTGCCTCGCGCGCGAGGGCGCTCGGCCGTTCCTTCGTTCTCGTAGAGACTACGATCGCCGGGCGAAATCAATCAAGGTATTTTTGACCTGCGGTTTTGTGGGGAGCTTCACCCAACTTCGGTGGCCCGTGGGGCGTCGGTGACCCGCACCAGCCCCTCCTGCATCACCGACACGACCAGCCGGCCGTCCTCGGTGAACACCTGGCCCCTGGCCAGGCCGCGGGCGCCGCCCGCGAACGGGGTGTCCTGGGCGTACAGCAGCCAGCGGTCGGCGCGGAACGGTCCGTGGAACCACATGGCGTGGTCGAGGCTGGCGCCCATGGTCCGCTTGTCGCCCCAGGCCAGGCCGTGGTTGAGCAGCACCGTGTCGAGCAGCGTCATGTCCGAGGCGTACGTCATCAGGCAGATGTGCAGCATCGGGTCGTCGGGCAGGTCGCCGTCCACCCGGAGCCAGACCTTGGACTCGGGGCTCGCCAGGCTCGGGTCCTTGGCGGCCTCCCAGGTCAGCGGGGTGGCGTGCCGGATGTCGAAGGGGCGCCGCCGGGTGAGCCCGTCGGCGATCTCGTCCCCGAAGATCGCCGCCAGCCGGTCCCGCCCGGTCGGCAGGCTCTCGGGGGGCGGCGCGTCGGGCATCGGGGCCAGGTGGGCGGGGCCGTCCTCGGGGATCTGGAACGACGCCGACAGGGTGAAGATCGCCTTGCCGTGCTGGACGGCGACCACCCGGCGCGTGGTGAACGACCGGCCGTCGCGGATCCGGTCGACCGTGTAGACGATCGGGACCAGCGGGTCGCCGGGGCGGACGAAGTAGGCGTGCAGCGAGTGCACCACCCGGTTGACCGGTACCGTGCGCCCGGCGGCGACCAGGGCCTGACCGGCGACCTGGCCTCCGAACACGCGCTGCTGGCGGTCCTGCGGGCTGCGCCCGCGGAAGATGTCGTTCTCGATCTGCTCGAGGTCGAGCAGGTCCAGCAGTCCTTTGAGCGCCTCGTTCACAGCGGTCAGTCTTCCAAACCGGGCGATGTGGGCCAGGTCTCACCCCGGCACAACGCCAGAACGGCCTGTCCGTAACGGGTCAGTTTGGTCGCCCCGACCCCGGAGATCTGCGCCAGTTCCTCGGTCGTCTCGGGGCCGCGTTCGGCGATGGCCTGGAGGGTCGCGTCGGTGAACACCACGTACGCGGGGACCTTCTGCTCGGCCGACACGGACGCGCGCCACTCCTTGAGCGCGGCGAGCAGGTCCTCGTTGAGGTCGGCGGGGCAGTCCTCGCAGCGGCCGAGCTTGCGTTCCAGCGCGGCGGTGAGCGGACGCCCGCACACCCGGCACGGCATGGGGCCCTTGGCGACGCGGCGGCGGGACCGTTCGGCGGGCGCGGGCGACGGGGTGGACGCCCTGGGGGTGAGGCCGTCCAGGAACCGGGAGGGGCGGCGGTTCTTGCGTCCGCCGGGGGCACGGGACAGCGCCCACGACAGCGACAGGTGCTCGCGGGCCCGGGTCACGCCCACGTACAGCAGCCGCCGTTCCTCCTCGACCTGCTCGGGGGTCTCGGCGTAGATGATGGGGAGGGTGCCCTCGGTGAGACCGGCGAGGAACACCGCGTCCCACTCCAGCCCCTTGGCGGCGTGCAGGCTGGCGAGGGTGACGCCCTCCAACGTGGGGGCGTGCTGGAGGGCGGCGCGTTCCTCCAGTTCGGCGACGAACTCCGGTAGGCCCGCCCGGGGGTTGGCGACGGCGACGTCCTCGGCGAGCTGCGCGAGGGCCGACAGCGACTCCCACTTCTCGCGGGCCGCGCCGGTGCCGTCGGGGGGCCGTTCGGTGAAGCCCGCTCCGGTCAGCACGTGCCGTACGGTCGCGATGAGGCCCATGCCGTCGGTCTCGGCGTCGGCCCCGGCGCGGGCGGCGCCGCGGAGCCTGACCACCGCGTCGCGTACCTCGGGGCGTTCGAAGAAGCGTTCCGCGCCGCGCAGCACCACCGGGACCCCGGCGGCGGCGAACGCGGCCTCGAAGTTCTCCGACTGGGCGTTGATGCGGTACAGCACGGCGATCTCGCTGGCGGGCACGCCCTCGTCGATGAGCTTGCGGGCCCGGCGGGCGATGTCGTCGGCCTCGGCGACCTCGTCGTCGTACTCGTGGAACACCGGGTCGGGGCCGTCCTCGCGCTGCGCCACCAGCTCCAGCCGGTGCCGCCGTGCCGCCTCGCCCTTCGCCTGCCCGATGACGGCGTTCGCGAGCCGTACAACCTGGGGCGTGGAGCGGTAGTCGCGGACGAGCTTGACGACCCGGGCGTCGGGGTGGTCGCGGGTGAAGTCCAGCAGGTACGCGGGGGTCGCGCCGGTGAAGGAGTAGATGGTCTGGTTGGGGTCGCCGACCACGCACAGCTCGTCGCGTTCACCGAGCCAGGCGTCCAGCAGGAGCTTCTGGAGGGGGTTGACGTCCTGGTACTCGTCCACGACGAAGTAGCGGTACTGGTCGCGAACGGAACGGGCCATCTCGGGCGACTCGGTGAGCATCGCGGCGGTCAGTTCGAGGATGCCCTCGAAGTCGAGCAGGTTGCGTTCGCGGCGGAGCTGTTCGTACATGGCGTAGACGCGGGCCACGTCGACCACGTCGGCGGGGGCTTGCGCCCGGCGCGCGCGACGGCCGCCGCGTAGTCCTCGGGGCGGTGCTGGGTGACCTTGGACCACTCGATCTCGGCGGCGACGTCGCGCAGCTCGGTGCGTCCGTAGGAGAGGCGGCAGGCGCGGGCGGCGTCGGCGACGAGGGCGATTTTGGACTCGATGACGCGGGGCGGCTCCCCGCCGACGACCTTCGGCCAGAAGTACATGAGCTGGCGCAGCGCGGCGGCGTGGAAGGTGCGGGCCTGCACGCCGGGCGCGCCGAGCCGCCGCAGCCGCCCGCGCAGCTCCCCGGCGGCCCGGGTGGTGAACGTCACCGCGAGGACCCGCTGGGGGGCGACCACGCCGGTCAGGGTGGCGTAGGCGATCCGGTGGGTGATGGCGCGGGTCTTGCCGGTCCCGGCGCCCGCCAGCACGCACACCGGGCCGCGGACCGCCTCGGCGACCGCGCGCTGCTCGGGATCGAGTCCCTCCAGAACCGCATCGGCCTCCATGCTCACTCCTCCCTCGGGGGTCCATCCTCGCACCACCGGCGATCGGAATGTCCCGGGCCGGACGGCGGTTGATAATGCCTGGACAGGATGCGGACGACCCAGAGGAGTCGGGACGGAGATGGCGACCCCCACGAGCGCGCCGGACGGCATGCCCACCATGTACACGACGTCGTGGTGCGGATTCTGCCGGCGGCTCAAGAACCAGCTCGCCCGCGAGGGCATCTACCTGCACGAGGTCGACATCGAGCGCGACCCCGACGCCGCCGAGTTCGTCATGAGCGTCAACGGCGGCAACGCGACGGTGCCGACGCTGCTGTTCCCGGACGGCACCACGATGACGAACCCGCCCGCCAAGACCGTCAAGAAGCACCTGGAGAGCCTCGGCGCGGCCGGGTGACTCAGCGGCGGGCGTCTTCCCACGATCCGGTGAGGCGCCCGCCGTACCAGCGTTCGATGAGCTGCCGGGCGATGGAGACGCTCCCCGGCACCAGGATGGAGCCCCCCTCGGTGGCGGCCCGCAGTTCCTCGCGGGTGTACCAGCGGGCCTCGGCGATCTCCTCGGGGTCGAGGGTGAGGTCCTGGTCGCCCCGGGCGCGGCAGAAGAACCCCAGCATCAGGCTCTGCGGCAGCGGCCACGGCTGGCTGCCCAGGTAGGCGACGTCGTCCACGACCAGGCCGACCTCCTCGCGGACCTCGCGGGCGACGGCCTGCTCCAGCGACTCCCCCGGCTCCACGAACCCGGCCAGCACCGACACCAGGCGTTCCGGCCAGACCGGGGCACGGCCCAGCAGGGCGCGGTCACGGTCGTCGCGGACGAGCATGATCACCGCCGGGTCCAGGCGCGGGAAGTGCTGGGACCCGTCGGCGGGGCACACGCGGGTGTGGCCCGCCCTGGCGACGTCGGTCGGCACCCCGCAGCGCGGGCAGTGGCCGTGCCTGGAGTGCCAGTTCTCCAGGGCCACCGCGTAGGTCAGCAGTGTGGAGTCCAGGTCGTCGAGCGCCGCCCCGATCCGGTGCAGGTCGACCGTGTCGGAGCCCTCGACGGCCGGGAGCGGCCCTGAGACGGCGAAATACGCCACGTCGTCCTCGCCGAGGCCCAGGAGGTACCGGTCGCCCTCCGGGGCCTCCTGCGGCGAGATGAGCAGCAGGCTGGGCCGCCCGCCCGCCGTCCGGGCGAGCGCCTGGCCGCGTTCGACCACCAGGACGCGGGTGGCGGGGTCGGCCCAGCGCGCGGCGACCCAGGCGTCGTCGGAGCGCCGATCGGCCACGCGGTCGAGGCCGCCCCGGGCGAGCGCCAGCCATTCCAGCCGGGGTTCCATGACGTCTTCTCCAGGCTCAGCGCAGCGCGGCGGCGAGTTCGTCCCACAGATAGGCGGCGGCCTCCGCGCCCTTGAGCAGCAGCGGCATCTCGACCTTCTCGTTGGGCGCGTGGATGCGGTCGGAGTCCAGCCCGACGGCCACGAACACCAGCGGCGCGTCGAGGATCTCGGCCAGGTCGGCCTCCGGGCCGCTGCCGCCCTCCCGGGTGAACAGCACCTCGGTGCCGAAGGCGCGTTCCATGGCGCGCCGTGCCGCGCGGACGGCCGCCGAGTCGATCGGCGAGAAACAGGCCCGGAACCCGCCCGCGTTGGGCTTCACCTCGGCGCGGATGCCGGGCGGCGTGTTCGCCTCCACGTACGCCTCGAACGAGCGCTGCACCTCGGCGGGGTCCTGTCCGGCGACGAGCCGGAAGGAGATCTTCGCGTGCGCCTCGCTGGGGACGATGGTCTTGCCGCCGGGGCCGGTGTGCCCGCCCCACATGCCGTTCACCTCGGCGGTCGGACGGGCCCAGACGCGTTCGAGGGTGCTGAAGCCCGCCTCGCCGTAGGCGGCACGGCTGTTACCGGCGGTGCGGAGCCACTCGGCCTCGTCGAACGGCAGCTTGGCGAACAGCTGCCGTTCCTCGTCGGTGAGGGGGATGACGCCGTCGTAGAAGCCGGGGAGGGTGACGCGTCCCTCCGCGTCGTGCAGACCCGCCAGCAGCGCCGCCATGGCGTGCAGGGGGTTGGGGACGGCACCGCCGAACGAGCCGGAGTGCAGGTCGGTGTCCGGGCCGTACAGGGAGACCTCGACCTCGGTGAGGCCGCGCATACCGGTGCACATCGACGGGACGTCCGCCGCCCACATGGTGGTGTCGCTGATGACGATGACGTCGCAGGCGAGCCGGTCCTTCTGGGCGCGCAGCAGGTCGGGAAGGTTGACCGACCCGGACTCCTCCTCGCCCTCGACGAGCATCTTGATGGTGACCGGAGGGGCGGTCGCACCGGAGGCGGCCAGCCCCGCGCGCAGTCCCAGCGAGTGGAAGAGCACCTGCCCCTTGTCGTCGGAGGCGCCCCGGGCCACGAGCCGGTCACCGTGCTCGACGGCGTGGAACGGGTCGGTGGCCCACTCCTCGATCGGCTCGACGGGCTGGACGTCGTGGTGCCCGTAGACCAGCACCGTGGGGGCTCCGGGATCGGCGGCGGGCCACTCGGCGTACACGGCGGGCAGCCCGGGGGTCTCCCAGACCTCCACGGTCGGGAACCCGATCTCGCGCAGGTGACCGGACAGCCACGCGGCCGAGCGCCGCACGTCGTCGTCGTGGGCCGGGTTCCCGGAGATCGAGGGGATGGCGAGCCACTCCTTGAGGTCGGCGAAGAACCCCGCCGCGTTCGCCTCGATGTATCCGCGTACGTCCACTGTGGGATGCCCCCCTTTGCGCATCGTTCCCGTGGCACTCTAGAGGATCAGCCCACGCCGCCTGGAGCCGCCTTGATCCTGATCGATCCGCCGCTGTGGCCTGCGCGGGGGCGCGTCTGGTCGCACATGGTCAGCGACGTCTCCTATGAGGAACTGCACGTGTTCGCCTCCCGGGTGGGCCTCCCGCCGAGAGCGTTCGAGCGGGACCACTACGACGTGCCCTCGGAGCTGTACGAGCGGGCGGTGGAGCTGGGCGCGGCCCCGGTGGGATGCCAGGAACTGCTGGCCCGGCTCACGAGGGCGGGGCTGCGGCGCCGGAAGCGGGGCGTTCCGCAGGGCGGATCGAGGAGCTGAGCCTGGTCCGGGAGATACTCTATTGTCCCGGTATGGATATCAGGGAAACCCTCTCCGACCTGCTCCCCCGGCTGGCGGACTCGGTGGTGGTGGTCGAGCCGCCCGGGGACGGTGACGGCTACTGGGCGGGCGCGCCGAGCGCGGTCGAGAGCGACGGGCACGTCTACCTCGCCTACCGGCTGCGCCGCCCGCTGGACCAGGGACGCGGGTACGCGGTCGCGGTCGCCCGCTCGACCGACGGCGTGCGCTTCGAGACGCTGACCACGATCGGCAAGGACGCGATGGAGGCCGAGTCCCTCGAACGGCCCGCGCTCGTCCGTACGCCCGAGGGGCGCTGGCGGCTCTACCTGAGCTGCGCCACCCCGGGCACCAAGCACTGGCGGGTCGAGGTGCTGGAGGCCGACGACCCGGCCCGGTTCGACCCCGCGACCCGCCGCGTCGTGCTCCCGGGCGACGCGGGCACCGGCGTGAAGGACCCGGTGATCGTGCACCGCGACGGCGTCTGGCACCTGTGGGCCTCCTGCCATCCGCTGGCCGTCGCCGACGAGGCCGACCAGATGGTCACCGCGTACGCCACCAGCGCCGACGGGCTCGACTGGCGGTGGCACGGGACGGCGCTGGGCCGCCGGGCGGGCGCGTGGGACGCGCGCGGCGTCCGGATCAGCGCGGTGGTGTTCACCCCGGACGCGGTCGTGGCGGCCTACGACGGGCGGGCCAGCGCCGCCGAGAACTACGAGGAGCGGACCGGCCTGGCCACCGGCTCCGGCCCGGACGCCTTCACCGCCGTCGGCACCGCGCCGTGGGCGCTCTCGCCGTACCGGGGCGGCGGCCTGCGGTACCTGCACGTGCTGGAGGGCTCGGACGGGTCCCGGCGGCTGTTCTACGAGGTGACCCGGGCGGACGGGGCGCACGAGCTGCGCACGGAGGTCCGCTGAGGCGGGCGTCCGGTCACCTCGCCCGGCGGCGTCCGTTGCGGGCCTGGCGTTGACCGGCGGGCCGGGCCCCGACCAGCCCGCCGGAGTTGTCGCGGGGCGCGAGCCAGTCGGCGAACGACTGCCCGGTGACCTTCTCCAGCAGTTCGATGTCGGCCTTGAAGTAGGGCAGGAGGGCCTGGCGCTGCTCCCAGGTCAGCGGGCGTCTCGGCCGCGCGTCCTGCTGGAGGGCGCGCTCCAGGGGCGCGGCCACCCGCGTCGCGAGATCGCCCGGCAGGAGCCTGCCCGCCGTGACCCCGGCCCGCAGCATCCGCGACAGGACGCGGTGCCGTACGGTGGGGTCGGGATGGGCGGTGACGTTCTCCCGGGGGATCTCGGTGAGGACACCGGACCGCACTCCCAGGAACTCACAGATGCGGTCCAGGATCTCCGTGGGCCGCTCCAGCATGTCGCGATAACGGAAGACCAGAACCTGCTCGCGCGGGAACAGGGTGTAGAGGTGCTCGAGTTGCTCGCCGTACCGGCCGAGCCCGACGTAGTGCCAGAACGCGGCCCACCCGGCCTCGATCCGCCGCTGTTCCTGCTCGCACGCGCGGACGACGTCGTCGATGGGCTCCAGCCCGGCCGACCACAGGTGCGTCCAGTTCGAGTGGGCCCGCTCGACCGGGTCGCGCAGCACGGCGATGAGCCTCACGTCGGGGATCAGCGCGTGGATGCGCCGCTGGGCGTCCCGGTCGTACAGGTAGAAGGGGGTGGACTCGCCGCGCAGCGTCCCCGGCGGGGCGTCGGCGAACAGGGCCTCGTAGTCGGCGCGCCGCCAGACGTGCTCGCGGTAGGTCTGTGCGTCGCCGGGCCCGCCACGGGTCGGGGGCGGGCCGTCGGTGAGGAAGAACTTCGGCTCCTTCACCGGGGACATGTACAGCTCCGGGTGCCGGGCCAGCGCGGCGTGCAGCGCCGTCGTCCCGGCCTTGGGAGCCCCCGTCACCAGCAGATCCGGCAGCGCCATGGCTCATCCTCCAAATGCCTACTAAATCCACTTAAATAGTAGACATAGTTCCCGCACCGGCGCCTCCCGAACATCCCCGATGGCCCGGGGATTACTCGGCGGCCTCCAGCAGCATCAGCTCGGTGCGGAGGTTGTGACGGGCCCGGTCCTCGAAGCGGGAGCGCGCCTCGGGCGTGTGGAACAGCTCGGGCAGGCCGAGGAGGTCGCGCAGGACGGCCGCGCGCCCGGTGCGGAACACCTCGTCCGGGACGAAGCCGTACTCCTCGCGGACGGCCGCGGCATAGGCGGCGTACCGCTCCGGCGCGGCGGCGAGGATGGCCAGATCGGCGTCACAGAGAACCTGGCCGTTGCGGTCGCCCGGTTCCGGGTGATGGGTTCTGGTCAGCCGGACCAGCCGGGCGACTTCGGCGATGGTCTCCGGAGACAGGTCCGTGTCGGCGAGCACGCGCTCGGCCTTGACGGCGCTGCGCTCCTCGTTGTCACCGCGCTGGGGGTCGTAGACGGCGTCGTGGAACCAGGCGGCCAGCCGCACGGCGTCCGGGTCGTCGGCGTGCGGGGCCAGCTCGTCCACCAGGTCCAGCACGGCGGTGAGGTGCTCGGTGGTGTGGTAGCGCCGATGGGGCTCCTCGTAGCGGGCCGCCAGGTCGGCCCCGATCGCCCGGGTCTCCTCGCCGGCCAGCGCCACCCATCGCTCGACTAGGTTCATGATGCCATCCTGCCCCGGGGCCCGATTTCCCGGCGCGCGCGGCCCCTGACCCACTAGGGTTTGCGAGTAGTTAGGTAAGCCTTACCTCAATGGAAAGGGCATGGCCGTGGACCTCGCGCTGGTCGCCGGCAAGGTGACCGACTCGGTGACGGACGGGTTCCTGCCCGCCGCGGCCCGGCTCGGCCTGCGCGTCACCGTGCTCACCGACCGCCCGGCCGACCACGCCGGACGCTACGCCGGAGCGGAGATCCTGGCGTGCGACGTGACCGACTACCGGGCGATCGTGGACGTGCTGGCGCGGGAGGGCGTGCCGGACGGGATCTTCTCCAACAGCGACCATCTCCAGGCCCCGACCGCACTGGCCGCCGCGTATTTCGGTCTCCCCGGAAAGGACTGGCGGGCGGCGACCCGGACGAAGAACAAGGCGCTGCTGCGGCGGCATCTGGCGGGGATCGATCCGGTGTTCAGCACGCAGGTCACCGACACGGGGGTACCGGACGGCCCCTATCCCCTGGTGCTCAAGCCCCGGGAGGGGGTGGCCAGCGAGGACGTGTTCCTGGTGCACGATCCGGAGGAGCTGGCCGCCCGCTACAAGGAGATCCGTGCGCGCCGGGACGATCCGCTCGTGGCCGAGGAGTACCTTCCGGGGGACCTGCACACGCTGGAGACCCTCGGCGATGGTGAGCGGCTGCACGTGCTCGGGTCGTTCCGCACGACGTTGTCGCCTCCGCCGCACTTCATCGAGGAACGCCTGGACTGGGCACCGCCCCCACAGGAGACCGGGCGCGTCCTCGCCCAGCTCGCCGCTCTGGACGTCGGCTTCGGGGCGTGTCATACCGAGTTCGTGGTGCACGAGGGACGGGCCCGGATCATCGAGGTCAACTACCGCATCATCGGGGACCACGCTGACTTCCTGATGGCCGACCTGCTGGATGTTCCGGTGTTCGAGCAGGTGCTGAGGGTGCATCTGGGCGAGCCGCTCGGAGACCCGCCTCCCCCGGCCCGCGGACATGCGGCGGTGGAGTCGGTCATCGCGGACCGGGCGGGCACGCTGCGGTCGGCTCCGGACCGCACGGAGCTGACCGACGGGCCCGTGCGGCTGACCTACCGGCCGGTCCGGCGGGCCGGGGACACGGTCACGCTGACCAGGACGAACCGCGACTACCTCGGCATCGTCCAGGCGATCGGGCCGGACGAGACCAAGGTCGACGCGGCGATCCGGCGATTCCGGTCCGCCCGTACCTGGGCGATCGCATGACCGCCCCGGCCATGCCGCAGGGGGGCGTGGACCTGGAGGCCGGGCTGGCGGCCCTGGTCCTGGACGCGCTCGTACGCGAGGACTACGCCGGGATGCGGGGCTTCGTGGACGGGGAGAAGCTGCGGTTGCCCGGCGGGCCCGTGGTGTCGCTGTCGCGGCGTCCGGGCCTGCTGTCGGAACTGCGGGTCGATGCCGGGGCGGGGCTGCGGCTGGAGGACGTGTTCGCGGCGGTGCGGCGGGTGGCCGATCCCCGTGACGACGTGGCGGCGTTCGAGCGGGAGTGCCGGGAGTGCCTGGCCACGCTCCGTCTGCACGAAGCGGCCCGCCCGGAAGTGCTGCGGCGGCTGCGGGACTTCCCGGTGCTGGGGCCGGGGACCTTCTACGAGACGCTGGCGGCGTTCACCGACCATCCCGTGTACCCGACCGGGCGGTGCCGCACCGGGCTGAGCGAGGAGGCCCTTCGCCGGTACGCGCCCGAGTTCGGCCCGGAGTTCACGATGGGGTGGACGGCGGTTCCCCGTGAACGGGTGACGCTGGCCGGGGAGCGTCCCGCATGGTGGCCGGTGTCTCCCGACGACGCCTACGAGCTGTTTCCGGTCCATCCGTTGACCGAGGGCTTCGCGTCGGCGCCGGTGCCGCCCCTGGAGGTGCGCCCCACGCTGTCGATGAGGACGGTGGCGGTGGACGCGCTCACCCATCTCAAGGTGCCGTTGCCGACGAGCACCCTGGGTCTGCGTAACCGCCGCAGCATCGTGCCCCGGACCCTGCACGACGGGGCCCTCGCCGAGCGTGTCCTCCGTGACGTGCTCGCCGCCGAGCCGCACCTGCCGATCCTGCTGGCGGACGAGCAGACCTACGGGCACGCCGGAAACCCGGACCTGGGCTACCTCATCCGGCGTTTCCCCGAGGAGACGCTCACCGCCCATGTCGTGCCGGTCGCCGCGCTGCTGGCCGAGCATCCCGACGGCGGCTGCGTCATCGGGCGATGGGACGTGCCCGCGCTCTTCGGCGAGTACCTCACCGCGCTGTTCACCTGGAACG
The DNA here is from genome assembly GCA_036258615.1 of Thermomonospora sp. Classification (GTDB taxonomy): domain Bacteria; phylum Actinomycetota; class Actinomycetes; order Streptosporangiales; family Streptosporangiaceae; genus Thermomonospora. The sequence goes on from DATADI010000598.1 coordinate 11,947, forward strand.
TCACGCTGTTCCGCCGAGGCATCGCGTTGGAGGCCCACCAGCAGAACGTGTCGCTCGTCCTCGGCGACGGGCCGCTCCGGCTGCTGGTGAAGGACAACGACGGGACCCTCGTCCACGCCGTCCCGGGTCATGACCCGCCGCGCTTCGAGGACCCCAGGATGGTCACCCGTGACCGGGAGGCCCTCGCGCGGGTGTTCGTGACGATCACGCTGCATCTGTGTGCCGGGGCTCTCGCGTTCGGGCTGGCCGAAAAGGGGCTGCTGCCGCTGCGCACCGGGCTGGCGCTGGTCCGCGAACGCCTGGACGCGGCGCTCGGCCCCGAGGACGCCTTCCTGCGGTCACGGACCCTGGACGCCGCCCGGCTGCCCGCCAAGGCGATGCTGACGGCCGGGACCCTGGTCGACAAGGCCCGCACCGGCGCAGCCGACATCAACAAGCACTACGGCCCTGAGGGGCCCAACTACCTCGACTACTTCCGGGACTGACACGTGCTCCTGACCGGTCTCGCCGGCCGCGTCCTGTCCGCCGACGACGCGACGGCCACCGCCCTGCTGAACTGCCTCGTCCGGGAGGTCTGCGCCCCCGAGCACCAGGTGTGGACGGAGGGGCCGCACCTGCTGATCCGGCTGCCCCGGGTCGGCGTGTTGCTGCGGGCCCGGCTGGCCCGCCCTCCGGTCGGGTTCGCCCACCGTCTCACGGCCCCGTACGAGGAGCGGCGGCCGGGCGGTGAAGAGTGGATGACCGTCGGATGGCGGCGGTTGGCCGACCTCGTCGCCGGTGAGCTGGAGTTGGCCACGGGTGAGGCGAACCCCGAGTTCCTGGGGCAGGTCGCCGCGAGCCACACCGCCGTGGAGGCCCTCCTGAACGCACGTTCGTCACCGGTTGCCCGGGGTTTCCTGGAGTCGGAGCAGTCACTGGTGGCGGGGCACCGATTCCATCCCTCGCCGAAGGCACGGCAGGGTTCACCGGAGGAATGGCTCCCGTACGCACCGGAGGCCGGGGCGCGGTTCCGGCTGCGATGGCTGGCCGTGCGGGAGGACTTGGTCGCCGACGGTGGCGACGTCACCGCGTTCACGGCGCTGGAGGCACACGGCCCCACTCCCCCATCGGGTTACCGGCTGCTTCCAGCCCATCCGTGGCAGTTGTCGCTCCTCGCCGAACGTCCGGCCCTGCGGCGTGCGATGCGGCAGAAGGCGGTGCTGGACCTGGGGACGGGCGGCCCCGAGGTGGCGCCCACGTCCTCCGTGCGGACCGTCTACGTGCCGGGCGCCGATCTGTTCTGCAAGTTCAGCCTGGACGTGCGCATCACCAACTGCGTCCGCAAGAACGCCTGGTACGAGCTGATGGGTGCGGTGACGCTCAACGAGCTGCTGAAGCCGGTGTTCGAGGGGTTCGACGGGTGCCGTCTCCTGGCGGAGCCCGCGTACCGGACTCTGCATCTGGCCGACCTGCGGCTCCATGAGGGACTGGGCGTGATCCTGCGCGAGGGGCTCGACGGCGTCCCCGGCACCCCGTTGCTGGCCGCCGCACTCGCCGACCCCTACGGCACGGGCCCGGCGTCCGTCGCCAAGCTGCCGTGCCTGAACACTCCCGACGACGCCTTGATCTGGTGGGACCGCTATGTGGAACTGGTGGTCCCCCCGGTGCTCCACGCGTACCTGGCACACGGTGTCGTCCTGGAGCCGCACCTGCAGAACGTGCTGGTCTCCGTGGACGACGAGGGTCTGCCGGTGCACGCCGTCTTCCGGGATCTGGAAGGCACCAAACTGGTCACGGAGCGTTGGGAACACCGCCTCGCGGGGCTTCCCGGCAAGGTCCGCGAGGCGCTCACCTACGACGCCGACCGGGGCTGGAACCGGGTCGTGTACTGCCTGTTCGTCAACCACCTCGCCGAGGTCGCCGCCGCCGTCGCCGATCTGCACCCCGAACTCGACCGCGAGATGTGGCGTGTGGTCTTCGACCGGGTGGCGGCCTATGGGCGCGCTCACAACGGAGGGGCACGGCTACGGGCGCTGCTCGCCGGTGTCCCACTCCCGGCCAAGGCGAACCTGCGTGCCCGGTGGGCGCGTTCCGCCGACCGTGCCGCGTCGTATGTGCCCGTTCCCAATCCCCTGCGCGACCACATATCGCCCTAGAAGCCGGGTATGAACGCGAACCCGGGCAAGAGGAGACAGGGCCATGCTCGACCGGGTGCGTTCTCGCACAGGCACATGGACCGGAACGGCGCGCGGAGCGCTGCGCGCCGCCCGCAACGCGGGAATGCTCACCCCGGTGCGCCCCGACCGGGCGCTGCGGATCCCCCTCCAGTTCCGCCGGTTCGGCCCCACGCCCGCCGCCATCGGTGCGGTGGCCGCGCTGCGCAGGCCCGGCGGCACGGCCCTGATCGACGACCGGGGCCCGATGACGTACGAGGACCTGGAGCGGCACGCGCGGGCCCTGGCGTCGACGCTGGCCGAGCGGCTGGCCGGTGACGTGCCGATCGGGATCCTGTGCCGCAACCACCGGGGCTTCGTCCAGGCGCTGCTGGCCGCGTCCCGGCTGGGCACCGACGTGGTGCCGCTCAACACCGACTTCTCCGCCCGCCAGCTCGGCGAGGTGCTCCGGCGGGAGGGCGTCGACCTGCTCGTCCATGACGCGGAGTTCGGCGACGTGGTCGAGGCGTCCTCGTTCACCGGCGACCGGATCGTCACCGACGAGCTTCAGGACGTCGTCGCGGCCACCGAACCGGTCGCACCCAAACCTCATCGCCACAGCCGGATCGTGGTGCTGACGTCCGGCACCACCGGCACACCCCAGGGAGCGCGGACGGAGCCGTCGCCGCTGATGCTGGCACGGTCCTCGCTCAGTCATCTGGCGCGTGTGCCGCTGCGTTCGGGTGAGCCGATGGTCATCGCGCCCCCGCTGTTCCATGTGCTGGGGCTGGGCTACCTGACGATGGGGATGGGGCTGGGCATGCCGCTCGTACTGTCCCGCCGTTTCGACCCCGTCGCGGTGCTGGAGGCGATTGAACGGCACCGCGCCCAGGCGCTCGTCGCGGTACCGGTGATGCTCCAACGGATCCTGCGAGCGCGGACATCCGAAAACCTGGACTCGCTGGAGGTCGTGGTCAGCGGCGGCTCCGCGCTCCATCCCCACCTGTCCACAACGTTCATGGACACCTTCGGCGACATCCTGCACAACGTTTACGGAGCGACCGAAACCGGCTGGGCCAGCATCGCGACCCCCGAGGACCTGCGCGCGGCCCCCGGCACCGTGGGACATCCGGCCCACGGGCTGACCGTCCGGGTGCTCGACGGCGACGGCCGGGTGACGCCGCCCGGCGAGACCGGCGAGATCCACACCAGCGGCGCGATCCGCTTCACCGGCTACACCGGCGGCGGCCGGAAACCGGTGCGCGACGGCCTGGTCGGCACCGGTGACCTCGGCCACTTCGACGCCGCGGGACGGCTGTTCGTGGACGGCCGCGCCGACGACATGATCGTCTCCGGCGGGGAGAACGTGTTCCCCGGCGAGGTCGAGGACGTCCTGTCCGGCCATCCCGCCGTCGCCGAGGTCGCCGTCACCGGTGTGGACGACGCCGAGTTCGGCCGGCGGCTGGCCGCCTACGTCGTCCTCGCCGACGGCGGCGAGGTCACGGCCGACGCGCTGAAGGCCCACGTCAAACAGAACCTGGCCCGCTACAAGGTGCCCCGGGACGTCCACTTCGTGACCGCCCTGCCCCGGACCACCACCGGCAAGGTCCGCAAACGCGACCTGGCGCCGCCCCCGGGCCGCTGACCTCAGGCGGCGCCGGCGCGCTTGGCGGCCAGGCAGATGCGCGCCAGGTCGTTCAGGGCGTCCACGCGGCGCTCGTCCAGCGGCCGGTCGTCGCGCGGGTCGGCGGTCGCGAGGGTGTCCACCACCAGGGAGAACACCGGCCACTCGGCCGGGCCGATGGCCCCCCGGAAGTCCACGGACCCGGCCTCCACCTCGTCGAGGTCGAGGTTGCGGGCGAAGGAGGCCAGCGCGGCCTCGGCGGCGACCAGGCCGATCCGCATCGCCAGCGCCGCGGGCTCACGCTCCAGGCGGGTTGAACTCATGTTCGAGAAGCATAGGGCCGCCCGGCGCGCGAGGTCGAACAATTGGTCGAATCTCAGGGGGCGGTGGCTCCGAAATACGCGTTGGCCTGCGTGATGCACAACTCTCCGTCCACCAGCACCGGCCGCAGCCCGGTGGCGGGCCCGCCGTCCAGCTCCGCCCGCAGCGCCGCGCGGATCTCCCCGGCGGCGTCCTCGGGGGTGCCCGCCTTGGCCAGCCAGGCGTCCACCGGCCGGACCACGTCGAACAGGTCGGTGCGGCGTACCTCCGCCCCCGCCTTGGCGATCAGCTCGGTGACCCGCCCGACGGTGAGCAGCTCACGGTGCGACGGGTCGCGCAGCCGCTCCAGCCGGTCCGGGTCGCCGTCCACGCCGTCGGGACGTACCAGGTCGGCCACCACCAGACCCGCGCCCGGCCGGCTCACCCGTACCAGCTCGCGCAGCACCGCCTCCGGGTCGGCGGCCTCGTGCAGGGAGAAGCGGGTGAGCAGCAGCGTGAACGAGCGGCCCACGTACGGCAGGTCGGCGGCGTCGCCCCGGGTGAACGTGACGTTGGTGAGCACGTCCCGGTCGGCGGCCCGCTTGCCCTCCTCCAGCCGCGCCGCGTCGAGGTCGAGCGCGGTGACGTGCCGGACCCTCCGGGCGATCGCGCGCGACAGCAGCCCCGTGCCCGCGCAGACCTCCAGCACCACGTCCTCGGTGTCGAGCTCGGGCTCGGTGAAGTCCACCAGCCGCGCCAGGTTGGCGGTGAAGGTCATGGTCAGCCTGGGGTCCCCGCCCCGCGCCGGACGCCCCTCGATCTCCTGGACGATCTTCTCCTCGTGCACCACCGTCACTCCGACCTCCTCGCTCGATGCCGGGATCATCCCCCGGAACGACGCCCAAGGCCAGAGGCCCCCCTCACATTCGGGACAACGATCTGTGCACACCCGACCTCCCCGGGCGTGACGCCGCGGAACCAGGCTGCCCTCATGGGCGCCTCACGTCAGCGATGGCGACCTCGCCACCGTCGCCGATTGGCTGTCCCGGACGTGAGGCTGTGACGTTCGCAGCGCTCGGCGTAGGGGTCGGGGGTCAGTCCAGGAGGCGGATCTGGTTGAGGAGGGATTCGAGGCCGGGGGCGTCGAGGAGGTCGGCGGGGCGGATGGTGCGGTTGGCGGTGACGTAGTGGAAGGCGGCGCTGACCTTGTCGAGGGGGACCCCGGTGAGCTGGGACCAGGCCAGGCGGTAGGCGGCCAGCTGGACGGCGGCGTGGCGGGCGTCCTCGGCGGAGGGGGGGCGGCCGGTCTTCCAGTCGACGATCTCGTAGCCGCCGTCGGGGGCGCGGAAGACGGCGTCCATGCGGCCCCGGACGACGCGGTCGCCGATGATGGTCTCGAAGGAGACCTCGATGTCGACGGGTTCGCGGGAGGCCCACTCGGAGGCCTCGAAGCGTTCCTGGAGGCGGGGCAGGTCGGTGTCGTCGGGGGTGTCCTCGTCGGCGGCGCCGGGCAGGTCGTCGGGGTCCAGCAGGCGCTGCTGGCCCCAGCGGGTCTCCAGCCAGCGGTGGAAGGCGGTGCCGCGGCGGGCGAACGGGGCGGGCGGGCGGGGCATCGGGCGGCGGATCGAGCGGGCGAGCGCCTCGGGGTCGCGGGACAGCGACACCAGGGTGGAGACGGTGAGCTGGGCGGGCAGTTCGACGAGGAGGCCGTCGCCGCCGCGGCCCCGGTCGCGTTCGGCGAGGAGGAGTTCCACGTCGCGGGCCCAGGCGGTCATGCGGCCCCGGTCGGCCTCGGTGAGGCCCTCGTCGCCCGCCCAGGGTGTGCGGCGGCCGACCATGGCGTCCTGGACCATCCGGGCGCCCTGCACGATGGCCTCGTGGCGTTCGCCCTCGGGGGTGGCGGGCCACTCGGCGGACTCGGCCTCGGCGAGCAGCGGGTTGACGGCGTCCTCCTCGGGCGGGTCCGTCCAGACCGCCACGGTGCCCGCCCCGGCCATGCACGCCTCGCGGATCTCCTCCAGGAACGGCGACGGGCCCAGCGCGCGGGTCGCCGAGCCCCACCAGTAGCCGGTGGCGATGAGCAGGTGGGACGCGCGGGTGACGGCGACGTACGCGAGGCGGCGTTCCTCCCGCAGGTCCCGCTGGGCGCACGCCTCGTCGAACTCGGCGAGGTCCTCCTTGGCCAGCCCGCGCAGGACGGGCAGGTCGGCGCGGTCGCCGCGGAGCGGGAACGGCAACAGCCGGGGGTTGACCGTCCAGCGCGTCGGGTTCTGCGGCGGGGACGGGAACACCGAGCCCTTGGCGGGGCCGCCGCCCTTGAGCGGCGTGTACGACAGGCCGGGCACGATCACGACGGGCCACTCCAGGCCCTTGGCGGCGTGCATGGTGAGCAGCTTGACGCTGTCGCTCTCGCCGACCCGGCCCGCCTCCAGCCCGAACTCCTCGGTCTCGGCGGCCTTGAGGTACGCCAGGAACGCGCCGAGCGTGGGGTCCTCGGAGTCCCCGGCGAAGGTGGCGGCGGCGTCCACGAAGGCGTCCAGGTCGGCGCGGGCGGTGATGGGGTCCAGGCCGGACCGGGCGGCGACCTCGATGTCCAGGCCGAGGGCGCGTTCGACCTCGGTGACCAGGTCCGGCAGCGGCAGCCCGACCTGGCCGCGCAGCGTCCGCAGCTCGGCGGCCAGGCGGCGCAGCCGGGACAGGCCCTCGGGCGAGTACGCCTCCGGGGAGCCGAGGTCGTCGAGGGCGTCCACGAGGCTGCCGGTCTCCTCGTTCAGCTCGCTGACGAGTTGCCGCAGCGGGTCGTCGGCGACCGGGGCGTCCGCAGCGGGAGAGGCATCCGGCGACGGCGGGGTGACGTCGCGGGAGGTCTCGCGGGCCAGCTCGCGGGCCCGGCGGCCGAGGGCGACGAGGTCGTGCGGGCCGATGCGCCAGCGGGGGCCGGTGAGCAGGCGGGCCAGCGACGCCCCGGCGGTCGGGTCGTGCATGACGCGCAGCGTGGCGACGACGTCCTGTACCTCCGGGACGGTGAGGAGCCCGCCGAGGCCGACCACCTCCACCGGGATGCCGCGTTCCTCCAGGGCCCGGCGGATCAGCGGGAACTGTGACCGTTTGCGGGCGAGCACGGCGATGTCGGAGTACTTCAGCGGCCCCTCGTCCCACGGCTTCCCGTCCGGCGCGATCTCGGGATCGGACGCCATCAGGCGATGGACGCGGGCGGCGATGCGTTCGGCCTCGTCCTCGACGGTCGGGAACAGGGCGCACTCGACACGCCCCCGTTCGCGGCGGCTGTCGCCCGAGTACAGCCGGGGCACGACCTTGGCCTCCTCACGCAGCTCCCGCTGGACGCGGGCGGCGGCGTCGAGGATGCGTTCGCCGTTGCGCCAGCTCACCGACAGCTGCACGACGGGCGCGGGCGGCGGCGTGCGCCCGGCGACGGGGGCGTGCAGGGGAAAGTCGTGCGCGAACCGCAGCAGGTTGCCCGCGCTCGCGCCGCGCCACCCGTAGATCGACTGGCACGGGTCGCCGACGGCGGTCACCGGATGCCCGCCGCCGAACAGCGACCGCAGCAGCACGAGCTGCGCGTGGCTGGTGTCCTGGTACTCGTCCAGCAGGACGACCGAGTAGCGGGACCGCTCGATCATCCCGACCTCGGTGTGCCGGTAGGCGATGCGGGCGGCCAGCGCCATCTGGTCGCCGTGGTCGATGACCTCCCGTTCGGCCTTGGCCGCCTGGTACGCCTCGACCAGCGGCAGGAGCTGCTCGCGGACGGCGTGCCGGGCGAGGATGTCGCGCTGGGCCTTGAGCGGCTTGGGCAGCGCGGCGAACCGTTCGTCCAGCCACCGGCCGACCTCGCGGACGTGCTCGGGGGTCCGCAGGTGCTCCGACAGGTCCCCGGCCAGGTCCAGGACGGCGCGAACGACCGTGTCGGGCTGCCAGTCCACCTTGTCCATGGGCCCGCTGTAGGCGTCCACCACGCGGGAGGCCAGCTGCCAGGCGACGGCCGGGCCGATGAGCCGCATGGTGGGTTCGAGGGCCTCGCGCAGGGCGTGGTCGCCGAACAACCTCGCGGCGTACGCGTGGTACGTGGACACCACCGGCTCGCCGTCGAACAGCGCCTCGCCGCCGAGCCGGGCCAGCTCGTCCTCCGGCAGCCGTTCGCGGAGCTGGTCGAGGCGGCGGCGGACCCGCGCCGCCAGCTCGGCCGCCGCCTTGCGGGTGAACGTCAGGCCCAGGACGCGTTCGGGCCGCACCATCCCGTTGGCGACCAGCCACACCACGCGCGCCGCCATCGTCTCGCTCTTGCCGGACCCCGCCCCGGCCACCACCGCCATCGGGGCCAGCGGCGCCTGGATGACGCGCGCCTGCTCGGCGGTCGGCTCGGGGATCTCCAGCAGCCGCGCCAGCTCCGCCGGTGCGATCATGCCCCTGCCCCCGCTCCGCCCGTCCGCCCCCGGGCGCCGTGCCGCGGCGGGCGCTCCGTCCTCGGCCCGGCCGCCGCGCGCCCGCTCACGAGCCCACCTGCCCGCCCTCGTCGTGGACCGGGCAGCAGGACCGCACCGGGCAGGTGCGGCACTTGTCGTTGGCGCGGGCCTGGAAGACGTCGCTGGCCATCCCGGTCGCGACGATCTCGATGAGCTTCTTGGGCCACTCGGGGTCGGGGTCCTCCGAGGGCGGCGGCTGTTCCTGCTCGCGGGCCTTGGCGGCCAGCGCGGCCCGGCCGACCTGCACCAGCTTGGCGCCGCCCGGCTCGATCAGGCCGTGCCGTTCGAAGGCCCCCAGCATCACCGCGTACTGGTAGACGCCGAGCTGCGGATGGCGGGCCAGCTCGTCCTTGGGCACCGCCGAGGAGGAGGTCTTGATGTCCACGATCACGGCGCGGCCCTGGTCGTCGCGTTCGGCGCGGTCGATGCGGCCCTTGATGACGACGCGGCCGAGGTCGACCTGGAAGCCCTCCTCCAGGGCGACGATCTCGTTGGGGTTGGCGCGGTGCCAGGCCAGGAACCTGTCCACCATCCGGGCGGCCTGCTCGCGCTGCTTGTCGGAGTACCAGCTCGCACGGAAGTCCAGGTCGTTCCAGATCTCGTCGAGCCTGCGCGCCACGTCCACCTCGGACAGGTCGGCGTCGTGCCCGGCCATCTCGGCGACCGCGTGGATGACCTTGCCCATGGTGCTGAACTCGTTCGGGCCGCCCTCCTGCGCGCCGACCGCCGAGGTCAGCAGCCAGCGCAGCCCGCAGGTGGTGAACGTCTCGACCTGCGACGGCGACACGGTGATCCGCTCGTCCTCCTGGAACGCCGGGCCCGGGTCGGACATCGCGGTGATGGCGTACCAGTTCTCCGGGCGGGCGCCGCGCACCCCGGCGCGCGCCAGGCGGGCCAGGTGGGCGGCGGCGGCGCGGCGCATCGGCTCGGGCCGGGCCGGGTCGGTGACCACCGAGCGCAGGTCGGCGACCAGCGCCGACAGCGACAGCCAGCGGGTCTTCTCGTCGAGCTGGGACTCCTCGAACGCGCCCGGCGCCAGCTCGTTGAGGAACCGGGACGGGCGTTCCTCGGTGTCGTCGCCGCCCACGGCCGTGACCACCAGCCGCCGGCGGGCCCGGGTGACGGCGACGTAGAACAGGCGGCGTTCCTCGTCCAGCAGCTTCGCCGACACCGACGCCCCGGCGGCGGCCTCACCGTCGAGGTCGTTGCCCGCGTGCAGCTCGACCAGTTCCTCGACGCCGAGGAGGGAGCCGCGCAGCCGCAGGTCCGGCCACAGGCCCTCCTGGACCCCGGCGACCACGACGACGTCCCACTCCAGCCCCTTGGCGCGGTGGGCGGTGAGGATGCGCACGGCCTCGCCCTGGGGGGCCCGTTCGGCGAGGGTGTCCCCGGCGATCTCCTGCCCGGCGATGTTGTCGACGAACAGCTCGGGCCCGGCCTGCGGCGTACGGTCCACGAACCGGGCGGCGTGGTCGAACAGCGTCACCACCGCGTCCAGGTCACGGTCGGCGGCGGCGCCCCGGGACCCGCCCCTGGCGCTCTGCTCCAGCAGCGCTTCGGCCAGCCCGCTCTGCTGCCACACCGCCCACAGCACGTCCTCGGCGGTGCCGCCGTCGCGGGCGGTCTCCCGCGCCGTCCTGATCAGGCCCGCGACGCGTTCGGCCGGGGCCCGCACCTTCTCGTGGACGAGCAGCAGCTCACGGGGGTCCAGCAGCGCCTGGACCAGCAGCTCCCCCAGCGGACGGGTGCCGCCGGACAGCAGCTCCACGTCGCGCAGGGCCCGCTTGAGCCGCCGCATGGCCAGCGAGTCGGCGCCGCCGAGGGGGCCGGTCAGCAGGTCCTCGGCGATCTCGTCGGTGAGGTAGCCCCTCTTCAGTGCGGCGCGCAGCAGCACCAGGAAGGGGCGGACGGCGGGCTCGGCGACCAGCGGCACCTCGTCCCCGGCCACCACGACCGGCACCCCGGCCTGGGAGAGGGCCCGGCGCAGCACCGGGACCTGCCGTACGGCGCTGCGCACCAGGACCGCCATCCGCGACCACGGCACGCCGTCCAGCAGGTGGGCGCGGCGCAGTTCGTCGGCGACCAGCGCGGACTCCTGGCTGGCGCTGTCGGCGATGACGACGTGGACCTCGCCGTCCTCCGCGCCCTCCTGGGGGCGCAGCGCGCGGTGCTCGGCGGCCAGCGGACCGGCGGGGAGGCGGCGGGCGATCCGGCGGGAGGCCCCGAGGATCTCCGGGCCCATCCGGCGGCACTCGCGCAGCGCCACGATCGGCGCCGGGTCCCCGCCGAGGGTCGGGAACCGCTGCGGGAAGTCGAGGATGCCCCGCACGTCCGCGCCCCGGAACCCGTAGATCGACTGGTCGGGGTCGCCGACCACCACCAGGTCGCGGCCCTCCCCCGCCAGGTGCCACAGCAGCCGTTCCTGGGCGGGGTCGGTGTCCTGGTACTCGTCCACGAACACCACGTCGTACGCCTCGCGCTCGCGGACGCGGACCTCGTCGTCGGCCAGCATCATCGCGGCGACCTGGATGATGTCGGAGTAGTCGTACGTCGGCACCGGGTCCACCGCGAACCGGTCCTCGTAGCGCTGCATGAACCCGCCGATCGCGACCCAGTCGTCACGGCCCCGCGTCTTGCCGAGGGCCTGCAGGTCCTCGGGGGCGTAGCCGCGTTCGGCGGCGCGCAGGGTGAAGTCGCGGAGTTCCTCGGCGAAGCCCCGGGTCCGCAGCGCCTCGCGGAGCCGTTCGGGCCAGTGCTCTCCGCCGTCCTCGGCCTCGCCCTCCAGCAGCCGCCGCACCTCCAGCAGCTGCTCGGGGCCCGACAGCAGGCGGGGAGGCTCCTCACCGTTCAGGACGGCGTCGCGGCGCAGCAGCGCGTACGCGTAGCCGTGGAACGTCAGCGCCAGCGGGGTGCGGGTGGTGCGGTGCAGGCGGCCGGTGATGCGGTGCCGCAGTTCCTCGGCCGCCTTCCGGCCGAACGTGAGGACCAGCACCCGTTCCGGATCGACGCCGCGCCGCTCGATGCGGTCGACCACCGCCTCCACGATGGTCGTCGTCTTGCCGGTGCCGGGCCCGGCCAGCACGAGCAACGGCCCCCCGGCGTGCTCGACCACCCGCCGCTGCTGCTCGTCGAGCGGCGGCGGGTCCGTCCGGACGTGACCGGAGCGGCGGACGAGACGGTAGGAGGCGGAAGGCACAACAGACGATTCCAGCAGATCATCGGGGTTTGTCTGACCACTGTGCCCGCATGTCGCGAAAGCGGGACCCGGGTTCAGGGATCCTACCGGGACGTCAGTTGACCCAGGGGGTGGTGCGGCGGAACTCCCGGGCGACCAGGGACGTGACCCGCTCCACCACGGCGATGCCCGCCGCGCTCGTCGGGTGGTGGTCCGACAGCACGGCGATGAGCAGGTCGTGCCCCTCGGTGCGGACCCTTCCGACGCTGTTGATGGCCCAGAGCCTGCCGTGGGTGAGCCGCCGCTGCCACCCGTTCTTGAGCGCCACCCGGTCGCCCCGGCGCGCGGCGGCGCTCACACCCCACGCCTGTTCCGGTGCGACGCGGCTCATGAGCTTGAGCACGTACGCGCGGCCGGACGCGGTGAGGGGGCCTTCCGGATCGACGAGTTCGTACAGGAGCCTGACCTGCTCGTCGGCGGTGGTCTCGGTGATGCCCCAGCAGTACAGGTCCACGCAGCGGCCGTCGACGGTGCGGGTCCTGCGCAGCCCGAACCGGCGGTTGGCGGCGGCGACCGGCCCGGCTCCCCCGACACGCTCCCACAGCCGGTCGGTGGCCTTGTTGTCGCTGTAGCGGATGGCCAGTTCGGCGAGCCGTCGTTCGTCCGCGGTGAGGGCGCGTCCGCGTTTCTGGGCTTGGAGGAGCAGCGTCATGACGATGTCCACCTTGGCGACGCTCGCGGTGACGAACCTCGTGCCGGGGCGGTACCGGTACGTGATGCCGGTGGTGAGGTCGCGGACGGTCACGCTCAGCGGACGGCCACGCAGGTAGCGGTCGATGGACTTGGTGAGCCGCCGGTGATTCAGCTCCAGTGGTCGGCGTGGCTTCACCACCGGGTCCGTGACCGGGGCCTGCGGGGCGGCGGCCACCTCCGCCGAGGCTCCCGGCCCCCTGCCTTCGGGGCCCAGCACGAGCAGCACTCCGGCGAGGACCAGGGCGAGCCCCGAGACGGATACGCGGTCACGGGGCATGCCGGGCTCCCTTCCCCGGTGGTGTTCACAGGAGGATCCCGGGGTCAAGTACCGGCGGCATTACAAATGCCTACCAAGAGGGATAAATCGCCCTAGCTGGTTCCGTCCCAGCGGGCGCGGCGCATGTCCACCCGCGTCCCGTCCGCGCGGAGCGGCGTGCCCTCGACGCGGTACTCCTCCAAGGCGCGCCGCTCGTGGCCCGGCGGGGGGCTCCCGTCCGCCCGGATCACCCGCCACCACGGCACGCCGCCGCCCCACAGGGACATCACCCGCCCGACCTGCCGGGGGCCACCGCGTTCCAGCAGTTCGGCCACGTCGCCGTACGACAGCACACGGCCGGGGGGAATCCGCTCCACCACGTCGAGGACCAGCTCGGCGAACTCGTCAGGCTCCCGCTGCATCACCCGATCATCGCGCCCGCCGCCCGGCGCCGTCCAACGCGCGGCCGGGTTTCCCCAGGGGCCTCCGGCACGGCATGATGCGAGCGCGTCCACCTTGTGAAGGAGATCCCGTGATGGAGCATTCCGCCCCGTGTGTCGTCGCCCTGGACGTCGGCGGAACCCGCATCAAGGCGGGCCTGGTGGACGCCGACCACCGGGTGCGCGCCGACCGCCTGTACGACACCGGACGCGAGGACGGCCCGGACGCCGTCGTCGGGCGGCTGCTGGACGTCATGGAGACGATGGTCAAGGAGGCCGCCGACACCGGCCTGACCCCCGTCGCGGCCAGCGTCGTGCTCCCCGGGATCATCGACGAGGCCGCCGGCCGGATCGTGTACGCCACCAACGTCGGCTGGCGCGACCTGCCCCTGGCCGACCTGCTCGCCGAACGCATCGCCCTGCCCGTCGCCATCGGCCACGACGCCCGCGCGGGCGGCCTCGCCGAGTCCGTGCTGGGCGCCGGCGAGGGCGAGCGGGACATGCTCTTCCTCCCGATCGGCACCGGCATCGCCGGAGCCATGATCATGGACGGCCGCCCCTACTCCGGCGACGGCTACGCCGGGGAGATCGGCCACATGTCCGTCGTCCCCGACGGCCCTCCGTGCCCCTGCGGCGCCCGTGGCTGCCTGGAGGTGTACGCCTCGGCGTCCTCGGTCGGCCGCCGCTACACCGACCTCCACGGCGACGGCACCCCCGTCTCGGCCGCCGAAGTCGCCACCCGGGTCGCCGCCGGAGAACCCGCCGCCCGCCGGATCTGGCAGGACGCCGTGGACGCCCTGGCCACCGCCCTGCACACCTACACCACCATCTGCGCCCCCCGCCTCATCGTCATCGGCGGCGGCCTCGCCGAAAGCGGCGACCTCCTCCTGACCCCCCTCCGCGAGGCCCTGGCCGCCCGCCTCACCTTCCAACGCCCGCCCCGCCTCACCCGCGCCGCCCTGGGCGACCGGGCCGGCCTCCTGGGCGCCGCCCTCCTGGCCTGGCAAACCCTCCACGCCTAGCACCGGGGTCCGCCGGTCTCTCCCAGCGGCGGCTCGCTCAGCGCAGGCCGTCCAGAAGGGCGCGCAGGGCCAGCGACCAGCGGCGATCGACGGACTCGCGGGACGTGCCGAGCCGCCCGGCGGCCTTCCCCAGCGGACGGCCGGGTAAGGCGGCTCGCTCAGAGCAATCCGTCCAGAAGCACGCGCAGGGCCAGCGACCAACGACGATCAACGAACCCGCGGGACGTGCCGAGCCGC
>DATADI010000599.1:0-11649 GCA_036258615.1 Thermomonospora sp.
CGGCAAGGCCCGCGCCCTGTGCGCCGCGCTCCCGCCCGGCACCGCCGCCCTGGCCGTCCAGCTCACCCACGTGGCCCCCGACGCCCTGGCCCGCGAACTGTCCCGCTTCCCGGACGCCTGGCTCGTCGAGTCCGACCTCCCCGACCCCGCCGCCACCACGCTCCGCGCCGTCCTCGGCCCCACCCCCGACCGTCCCCGCTGAACGCCCTGTCAGGGGCGTTCGTAGACGGGGTCGGCGTCGATGAAGGTCATGCGGACCTGGGTGGTCCAGATGTCCTCCGGGGGGAGGGCGAAGGGGTCGCGGTCCAGGACGGTGAGGTCGGCGCGGAGGCCGGGGACGAGGCGGCCCGTTTCGTGGTCGCGGTGGTTGATCCAGGCGGAGCCCGCCGTGTAGGCGTGCAGGGCCTCGGCCAGGGCGATGCGCTGGTGGGGGAGGAACGGGGTGGCGGCGGTGGGCCAGGCGGCGCGGGCCTCGTCGGAGGGCTCGGTGCGGTGGACGGCCACGTGGATCGCCGCCAGCGGGTCGGGGGTGGTCACCGGCCAGTCGCTGCCCATGCACAACCGGGCCCCCGTGCGCAGGAGGTCGCCGAAGGGATACTGGCGGCCGTTGCGCTCGGGCCCCAGGAACGGGGTGGTCAGCTCGTCCATCTGCTGGTGGTGGGTGGCCCACAGGGCCTGGATGTTGGCGGCGACGTCCAGTTCGGCGAAGCGCGGCACGTCGGCGGGGTGCAGGACCTGCAGGTGCGCGATGTGGTGGCGCAGGTCGTTGGGGCCGTTGGCGGCGCGGGCCTCGGCCAGGGAGTCCAGGGCCTCGCGGACGGCGCGGTCGCCGATGGCGTGGAAGTGGACCTGGAAGCCGCGCCGGTCGAGTTCCCGGACGTACCCGCGCAGCGCGTGGGGGTCCACGTACGACAGACCGCGTTCCTCGCACGGGCAGCCGGTGGCGTCCAGGTAGGGGTCGAGCATCCCGGCGGTGAAGTTCTCCGCCACGCCGTCCTGCATGATCTTGACCGAGCCCGCGCGGAAGCGGTCCAGGCCGTCGGCCGCCGCGCGGCGGGCCTCCAGGTCCTCGATCTGCTCGGCGCCCCGGGCGCGGTCCCACCACAGGGCCCCGGTGACGCGGGCCTTCAGGGCCCCGGAGCGGGCGGCGTCCAGATAGGTCGGCAGCAGGTCGTCGTACCCGGCGTAGGGGCCCACGATGGCGTCCTGCCAGCCCGTGATGCCGTGCGAGAACAGGTACCGCTGGGCGTCCAGCAGCGCGGCGGCGTACTCGGCGGGTTCGGCGCGCGGCATGATCCGCCCGACGAGGTCCATCGCGCCCTCGTGGAGCATGCCGGTGGGGGTGCCGTCGGGGTCGCGTTCGATGCGGCCGTCGGCGGGGTCGGGCGTGGCGGCGTCGATCCCGGCCAGCTCCAGCGCCCGCGTGTTCACCCAGGCGCCGTGGTGGTCGCTGTTGATCAGGTAGGCGGGGCGGTCCGGGCACACCCGGTCGAGGACCTCGCGGCGCGGCAGGCCGCCGGGGAACGTCGCCATCGACCAGCCGCCGCCCTGGATCCACGGCCGGTCCGGGTGCGCGGCGGCGTAGGCGGCGATGCGTTCCAGGTAGGCGTCCAGGCCGGTCAGCTCGGCGAGGTTGCAGCGGGCCCGTTCCATGCCGCCCTTGATCGGGTGGACGTGGGCGTCGACGAACCCGGGCAGCACCAGCCCGCCCGCCAGGTCGACGATCTCGGTGCGCGGCCCCCGGGTGCGGGCCAGGTCGGCCTCGGGGCCGACGGCGGCGACCCGCCCGTCGCGCACCGCCAGCGCCTGCGCGTACGGGCGGGCGGGGTCGGCGGTGAACACCCGCCCGCCCAGGAACAGCAGGTCCGGGGCCGCGCTCATCGGGCCGGGACCATGACGTAGGTCTTGCGGAGGGTCTCGTGGACCTCCCAGGTCCCGCGCCAGCCGTCCGGGAGCACGATCGCCGAGCCGGGGCCCAGCTCCACCGGGGCGCCCGTCTCGCCGCGCACGGTGGCGCGGCCGGACAGCACCTGGCAGACCTCGTGGTAGCCGTCGCGGACCGCCGTGAAGGTGCCCGGCCCGCACTCCCAGACGCCCGCCGAGGCGGCGCCCTCCGCCCACAGCTCCAGCGTGGCCTCCTGCTGGCCGGTCAGGCTCGTCGGCTTGGGCCCGGCGGCGGGCAGGGCGGCCTGGTCGGCTCCGGCGAGATGCAGCACGGTCGTCATGGAACTCCCCTCGAAGGTCAGCGTCCGGAGATCAGGTCGGCCAGCCGGGCGTACCCGGACGTGGTGGCCAGCCGGTCGTTCTCGCGGCGGTCGGCGGCGCGGTACAGCGAGTAGATGAGCTGTACCCCGATCCAGCGCAGCGGCTCGGGCTCCCACTGCCGCACCCGGCGGCCCACCCACGGCAGCCGGGTCAGCGGGGTGTCCTCCCCGAGCACCAGGTCCGCCAGGGTCCGCCCGGCCAGGTTGGTGGTGGTGACGCCGCTGCCGACGTACCCGCCCGCCTTGCCCAGGCCGGTCGAGCGGTCCAGGTCCACCACCGAGCACCAGTCGCGCGGCACGCCGAGGACCCCGCACCAGGCGTGGTCGATCCGCGCGTCGGCGGCCACCGGGAACAGCCTGGTGATCATCCGCTGGAGCGCGGCGACGGTCTGCGGCTGGGTGGCGCCCCGGTCGTCCCAGCGCGACCCGAACCGGTACGGCACGCCCCGGCCGCCGATGGCGATGCGGTCGTCGGCGGTGCGCTGGGCGTAGATGTAGGCGTGCGCGGTGTCGCCGAGCAGTTCGCGGTGCTCCCAGCCGAGGTGCTTCCACACGTCGGGCCCCAGCGGCTCGGTGACGATCATGGAGCTGTTCATCGGGAGCCACTGGCGGCGCTGCCCGGCGATCCCGGCGGTGAAGCCCTCGGTCGCGCGGATCACGTACTCGGCGGTCACGGCGCCCCGGTCGGTCACGGCGGTGGCGGGCGCGCTCCCGGTGCGGGGCCGGATCTCGGTCACGGTGGTGGACTCGAAGATCTCCACGCCGAGCCGTTCGACCGCCGCCGCCAGGCCCACGGCGAGCTTGGCGGGCTGGATGCGGGCGCAGTGCGGGGTGTGGCTGGCCTCCAGCATCCCCGACACCCGCAGCCGGTCCTGGCGCTCGTCGCGGGACAGCAGGCGCAGGTCCTCCTCGCCCCAGCCCCAGCCGCGGTCCTCCTTGAGGGCGGCGCGCATGCGGCGGCGCTGCGCCGGGTTGGTGGCGACGTGCAGGATGCCGCCCTTGACGATGTCGGCGTCGATGTCCTCCTCGCGGCAGACCCGGATGACCTCGTCCACCCCGGCCATCATCGCCCGCTGGAAGTCGATCACCGACTGGCGGCCCAGCGCCTTGGCGTACCGCTCCTTGGATCCGGCGATCTCCGCCGACAGCCAGCCGCCGTTCCGGCCGGAGGCCCCGAACCCGGCGAACTCCTTCTCCAGGATCGCGATCCGCAGGTCCGGCCTGGCCTTCTTGAGGTAGTACGCCGTCCACAGGCCCGTGTAGCCGCCGCCGACGACGCACACGTCGTACGAGCGGGACCCCGGCAGGGCAGGGCGGCGCGAGGGCAGGCCCGCCTGCCGGTACCAGAACGACACGCCGCCGTTGGCGAACGCGGGCGTGCGCGGGAAGTCGTGACCGGTCATGTCAGCACCGTCTCCACATCGGGGTCGTCGGGGAGGAGCACCGCGTCCTCCACCCGCCAGGTCAGGGTCACCTCGTCACCGGGACGCGCCGCGCTGACGCCTCCCGCGGGCTCGCGGACCAGTGCCTCGCCGCCGTCGGGCAGCCGCAGTTCCAGCTTGCGCGCCGAGCCCAGGTAGATCTCCCGCACCACGGTCGCGGGCAGCGCGTTGCGGCCGGGCTCCGGTCGTGCGCCCGCCTCGGCGACGGCGAGCCGTTCGGGCCGGATCACCAGGGCCGCCGCGCCGGTCAACGACCCGGTGGTGGCCAGCGACCGGCCCGCCTTGCCGACCGTGCCGTTGTCGGCCGGCCCGCGCAGCACCGTGGACTCGCCGAGGAACTTCGCCACGAACAGCGTCTCGGGCCGCTCGTACAGGTCGGACGCGCCGCCGACCTGCTCGATCCGGCCGTTGTTGAACACGGCGATGCGGTCCGACAGCACCAGCGCCTCGTCCTGGTCGTGCGTGACGTACACGAACGTGGTGCCCAGCTCGGCGTGGATCCGCTTGATCTCCAGCTGGAGCCAGTCGCGGAGCTTCTTGTCCAGCGCGCCCAGCGGCTCGTCCATCAGCAGCACGCGCGGGCTGTAGACGATGGCGCGCGCCACCGCGACCCGCTGCTGCTGCCCGCCGGACAGCTCCCGCGGATACCGGTGGCCGTACTCGCCGAGCCGGACGGTCTCCAGCGCGGCGGCCACCAGCTCCTTACGCCGGTCCTTGGCGACCTTGCGGCGCTTGAGCGGGTACGCGATGTTCTCGGCCACCGTCATGTGCGGGAACAGGGCGTAGTGCTGGAACACCATGCCGATGTCGCGCCGGTGCGGCGGCAGCGCCTCGATGGCCTCGCCGTCCAGCCGCAGCGACCCCGACGTGGGGGCGACGAACCCGGCGATGGCGTTCAGCGTCGTGGTCTTGCCCGAACCGGACGGCCCCAGCAGGGTCATGAACTCGCCCGGCTCGATGGTCAGCGACACCTCGTCCACGGCGACGAACTCGCCGTACCGTTTGGTCAGCCGGTCCAGCGCGATCCGCGCGCCGCGCCCGGCCAGTTCGGTGGACTTCTCCGTGTGCGCAGCGGTGCTAACGGGCACGGCTCCTCCTCGCGGTCAGCAGGGTGGCGGCCAGCACGATCGCCGTGGTCAGGGTGACGATCATCGTGGCCGCCGCGGCGATCGTCGGGTCGGTGTCCCGGGTGACGCTGCTGTACATCTGCACCGGCAGCGTCTGCAGGTACGGGCTCTGGATGAACAGCGAGACGACGACCTCGTCGAAACTGGTGACGAACGCGAACAGCGCCCCGGACACCACCCCCGGCGCCACCATCGGCAGCGTCACCGTCCGGAACGTGGTGAGCCGTCCCGCGCCCAGCACGGCGGCGGCCTGCTCCAGCCGCCGGTCGAACCCGCTCAGCGACGCCGTCACCGGGATCATCACGAACGGCAGCGCCAGCACGGTGTGCGCCACCACGAACCCCAGCAGCGTCCCGACGAGCTGCATCTTCAGGAACAGCGCGTACGTCCCGATCGCGAACACGACGCCGGGCACGATCATCGGGCTGAGCAGCGCGCCCTGCGCCAGCGGCAGCCCCCGCAGCCGCGCCCGGGTCAGCCCCAGCGCGGCCAGCGTCCCGAGCACGGTCGCGGTCAGCGTGACCAGCAGCCCCACCTTGATGGAGTTGACGAACGCGTCGGTCCAGCGCGGGTCGCCGAAGAAGTTCTCGTACCAGCGGGTGGACCAGCCGGTGGGCGGGAACACCAGCGACGGCTTGTCGGTGAACGACAGCGGCACCACGATCAGCACCGGGGCCACCAGCCACACGCCGACCAGCCCGCAGAACGCCCACAGCGCCACGCGGCCCTTCACAGCGACACCTTCTTCCCGGTCCGGCGGGTCGCCAGGGCCACCAGCACGAGCAGCGCCAGCGTCATGCCGAGCAACACCACGCCCATCGCCCCGCCGCGTCCCCACTGCAGCAGCCCGTTGACCTGCGTGACGATCTGCTGGGAGATCAGCGCGTCGTCCGGGGAGCCCAGCAGCGCCGGGGTGATGTAGAAGCCCAGCGCCGACACGAACACCATCAGCGAGCCCGCCGCGACCCCCGGCAGCGTCAGCGGCAGGTAGACCCCGGCGAACGCGGTCAGCGGCCGGGCCCCCAGGCTCCGCGCGGCCTGCACGTACCGCCGGTCGATCCCGCTCATCACCGCGTACAGCGGCAGCACCATGAACGGCATGAGCAGCTGGACCATGCCGATGACGACGCCGGTCTGGCTGCGGATCAGGTGGACCGGACCAAGGCCGACCAGGTCCAGCGTCTTGTTGAGCACGCCGGTGTCCTGGAGGATCACCACCCACGCGAACGTCCGCACCATCAGCGACGTCCAGAACGGCACCAGCACCAGCAGGGTCAGCACCGTCCGGCCGCGCGGCCCCGCCGCCGTCATCGCGTACGCGTACGGGTACGACAGCAGCAGCGCGACCACCGTCACCCACAGCGCCGTCGTGAACGTCCGCACCAGCACGTCGATGTTGGCGTCGGTGGTGAAGAACCAGGTGAAGTTGCCGAACCCGGTGTCCGGCTCGGTGAACGCGCGCCACAGCATCGTGGCCAGCGGGTAGGCGAAGAACACCGCCACCAGCAGCAGCGCCGGGATCAGCAGCACCGCCGGGCGGCCCGCGCCGCGCTCCCGGGGCGCCCGCCCCGTCCGCCCCCGGGTGGGGACGGACGGCGCGGGCGCCCTGTCGGCCTTCTCGACGACAGCCATCACGGGACTCCCGTCAGCCGCCCAGCCAGGCGGACCACTTCTCCACCAGGGCGTGCTGGTTCTGCGCCCACCACTTCGCGTCGATCGGCAGCGCCTGCGCCTGCCGTTCCTTGGAGGTGGTCAGGAACGCCGAGCCCAGCGCGTCCAGCTTCGGCTTCGCGCCGGTGTGGATGGGGGAGTAGGAGGTCAGCTCGGTGAGCTTCGCCTGCTGCTGCGCCCCCAGGTAGTAGTTGATCAGCGCCATCGCGGCCTTGGGGTTGCGGGCCCCCTTGGGCACGCCGAGCACGTCCATGATGGGCATGAACTGGTTCCACTGGACGTCGTACTTGGCGCCGTTCTTGATGGCGTCGTAGGCCCGGCCGCTCCACAGCATGACCATGTCGGCCTCGCCGGACTCCAGGAGCTGCTGCGACTCCGCGCCGGTCTTCCAGAACACCAGGCTGGAGCGGACCGAGGTCAGCTTCCGGTTGGCACGTTCCACGTCGAGCGGGAACAGCTTGTCCGGCGCCACCCCGTCGGCGATCAGCGCCGCCTCGTACGGGCCGGGGGCGGGGTCGTTGGGGATGCCGGGGATCGCCCGCTTGCCGGGGAACCGCGCGGTGTCGAAGAAGTCGGCCCAGCCCTTGGGCGGGTTGGCGCCGTACCTGTCCTTGTTGTAGGCCAGCACCATGCCGTACTGCATGGCCGGGACGCCGCACTCGCTCGCCAGGCCCGCCGGGACGTTGGACTTGTCGATGATGGTGTAGTCCAGCGGCATCAGCAGCTTGCCGCACTGGGCCTGGCCCCAGATCGCGTCGGTGTCCACCACGTCCCAGGTGACGTTGCCGGAGTCCACCTGCGCCTTGATCTTGGCGTAGTCGGTCGGGCCGTCCTGGAGCACCCGGGCCCCGGACTCGGCGGCGAACGGGTCGATCGCGGCCTTCTGCTGGCCGTCCTGGTAGATGCCGCCGTAGGACGCGAAGGTCAGGTTGACGCCCTTGAGCGCGTCCTTCTTCACCGTGCCGGCCTTGGCCGGGCCGGATCCGAGGTCGACGTTCGCGTCGCTCGCTCCGGAGCCGCCGCCACAGGCGGTGGCGGCCACCGCGACGGCCGCCGTCGCGGCGGCCATCCGGAACACATGGGCCTTCTTCACTTCTTCGCCCCCCTTCCTTGGGGTTCGCGCGGGGTCTGTCTCAGTCGGGGGTGGGCGGGGCGATGATCCACATCACCTCGACGAGCTCCTCGGTGGCGTTGACCACCCGGTGCGGGACGGAGGTGCGGTACTCGATGCTGTCCCCGGCGCCCAGCTCGTACGGCCGGGTGTCGGGACCCTTGCCGAGCCAGAGCGTCACCCGGCCGCTGAGCACCACGAAGATCTCCTGGGAGTCCCCGTGGGTGTACGGCTCGTCGCCGGTGGACGCCCCGGGGTCGAACTCGCCCACGTAGACCTCGACGTTGCGCAGCGGGCGCTGGGACACCAGGTACTTGCGGGTCCCCGGGGCGGTCGGCAGCTCGGGCCGGTTGGCCTTTGGCAGCACCCGGTGGGCCGGGCCGTCGTCCTCGGCGAACAGGTCGGCCACCGTGAGCCCGAGGGACCCGGCGATCCGGCGCAGCATCCCGATGCTGGCGCTGGTCCGGCCGCGTTCGAGCTGGCTGACGAAGCTGGGGCTGGCCCCGGCACGCTCGGCCAGCTCCCGCAGCGGCATCTTGCGCATCCGCCGGAACTCCCGGATCCGGGCGCCCAGCCGGGCGAGGTCCCCGGCCGGGTCGTCCGCCGCGTCATCCGCAGGGTCGTGAGATGCCACTGAACGCTCCACCCATCTCCACTGAACAAAGTGTTCACTTGTGTTGGGCAAACGTACGGTGACGGTCACCACACTGGCAAGGGTTCGCAATGTCACGACTTGGTCAACGCCCGCTCCGGCCACGCTGTGACCAGGCCGGGAACACGCCGACGAGCCGGACGGCGGGGCCGTCCGGCTCGGGTGGAGGGGGGCTCAGTCGCGGATGCCGAAGAGCAGGCGGAGGGCGATCTCCATGTGGTCGAGCACCGGCTGCTCCACGTCGCCGATGTGCTCGATGAACCGCTTGGGGGAGAAGGGGCCGACGTCGTAGACCGCGGCGATGCCCTGCACCGGGGTGTCGATGCGCACGCTCAGCACGGTCTCGGGGACCTCGCCGGGGTCCTTGATCGGCACCACCTGGATGCCGCGCAGATGGGGGATGAACACGTCGTCCAGGACGACGATGCCCGTCCGCTCCCGATTAACGGTCTGTAGTCGCCACACCTGGCCGCGCTTCACGCGGCGCCCTGGGCGACACCGAAGAAGTCGGGGTCGCGGTCGGCCTCGATGGTGTGCAGCCAGTCCTCGTCGCCGAGCGCGCCCGACCCGCCGAGCTGGGCCAGGGCGTCGTGCAGCAGGGCCTTGCGCACCGACTCCCCGATGAAGAGCGACCGGGAGACGCCGACCCGCTTGACGTGCGCGTCCAGCATGCGCAGTTGGGTCTGGGGGAGTGACACGTTGATCCGCTCAGTCGCCATGTCCACAACGTTAGTACACACGGGGCGTGTGTATCACCCGTGTGCACCCGCGTGTCGCGACCCGGCGGCGGGCGACCCCGCCCGCGGCGCCACCGGCCCCTGTCCCACACCGGACAGGGGCCGGCGATGCCGCCCCTACGATGAAAATGCGCGCATTCCGGGAAATTCGTCAACGTATTTCTGATTGTCACTCGATGACAAAAGCTCGGCCAGTCCGGGAAAGGAATGAGAGTGCGTATCCTCGCCGCGGGTCTCACCGTCGCCGCCCCGGCCTCTCCGACGTCGCGCCGAATTGCACGGACACGCGTGGCGTCGCGTACACGGTGGCGGAGTTCCCCCAGCTCGCGCCGCCCTTTCTGGAGGCCGTCGGATACGACGCCGCCGCCGGGCGGACGTCACTGACGTACAGGCCCGCGGGCATCATTTTCAATGCCCGCGACAACACGTGTTCCTTCACGCTGGAGGAGCTCACGGGCGGCTACACCAATGGCACCTCGACCCTGCGGTTCACGTCCGCCCGTGTGTCGGTCGGCACCAACAGCAACACGGGAGCGACCTACTGCCCGGCCCTGGGCCCCGTCGGCACCTACACGCTGTCGGCCACCAGCGACTTCCTCCTCAGCCCGGCTGGCCTCACCATCACCCGCGAACCCGCCTGACCGGTGGGACGGCGGTCAGTGGGGGACGGTGACGACGATCTTGCCGATCTGGGTGTTGGACTCCAGGTGGCGGTGGGCCGCGACGATGTCGGTCAGGTCGAAGGTGCGGTCCACCACGGGGCGGAAGGCGCCGGAGCGCAGGCCGGAGGCCACGAAGGCCGCCGCGCGGCGTAGGCGGTCGGGGCGGCGGGTGGTCTCCAGCATGGTGTAGGTGCGCATGTTCAGGGCGGGCATGCCCAGGTCGATGCCCGGGTACGGGGTCGGTTCGCCGCTCAGGGCGCCGTAGACCAGGAGGGTGCCCTCGTCGGCGACGAGCCTGGCCAGGTCCGTCACGCCGGGTCCGGCGACGGCGTCGAGGACGAACTCCGCGCCCCGGCCGCCGGTGACCGCCAGGACGCGTTCGGCCACGTCCTCGGACTCGGTGACGATGACCTCGGCCGCTCCCTCCTTCAGGAGCGCCTCCTTCTTGGCCGCGGTACGGGTGAGGGCGATCGGGGTGGCTCCGACACGCTCGGCCACCTGGAGGGCGGCCAGGCCGACGCTGCTGGAGGCGGCGTTGAGCACGACCGTGTCGCCGGGTCGCATGCCGCCCACCTCCACCAGCGCTCCGTAGGCGGTCACGTACGGCATCCAGACGGCCGCGCCCTCGACCGGGCCGAGGCCCTCGGGGCGGCGGATCACCGCCGACGCGGGGACGATGGCGCGTTCGGCGTAGACGCCGTAGTCGTTCTGGGAGAAAGAGGGGACGACGCTGACGGGGTCGCCGGGGCGCAGGCCCGTGACGCCCTCGCCGACCGCCTCGACCTCCCCGGCGGCCTCGATGCCCAGCCGGGCGGGGAACCGCCGGACCGGCTCGATGTAGTGGCCGGTCCGGAACAGCACCTCGGCCCTGTTCAGCCCGATCGCGTCCACCCGGATCCGCACCTCGCCGGGCCCCGGCTCGCCGACCTCGACGTCCTCCAGCCGCATCACCTCGGGCCCGCCCAGCTCGTGGAACAGCACCGTCCTGGTCATCGTCCTCGTCCTCTCCGTCCGATGGGTGATCTACTGGAGCACGAAAGTACGACCGCTGTCAAACTTCGATGGATGTCGTACGATGGGGGCATGGACGACCGCATCCCGCCGCACCCCGACGTGCGGACGATCACGCTTCAGCAGGTCCTGGAGGCCCTCGTCGACCCGGTGCGGCGGAGCATCGTCACGCGGCTGTGGGACGCCTCCGCCGACATCCGGTGCGGCGGGTTCGGACTCACGGTGAGCAACTCCACGGCCACCCACCACTTCCGCGTCCTGCGCGAGGCGGGCCTCATCCGGCAGTACTACGTCGGCACCTCGCGCATGAACGGCCTGCGCCGCGACGAGTTCGAGGAGGTCTTCCCCGGTCTCCTCGAGGCCATCGTCACCGCCGACCGCGCGCCGGTCGGCTGACCCCGGTCAGGAGAGTTCGCGCAGGTCGCGGGTGACGGTGTCCTGGATGAACGCCTCGATCCGCTCGTCCAGGTCGGCGGCCGTCGCGTTCCCCTGGTAGCGCGGCGCGGCCAGCTCACGCCGGACACCGGCCAGCGCCTTCACGAGGGCGTTGATGCGCTTGTCGGGGGACAGACCGAACACGAGTCCGAGATCGACGTTGTCGAGCCTGCCCGCGCGGATCTCGACGCGGGCCAGGTTGGCGTGGGAGATGGCCTCGACGCCATAGCTGCGCTGCTCCGGAGGAGCCTCACCGTAGAGCACCGTGGCGCGCCGCAGAACGGTGACGGCGTCATCCTCGGCCGAGGGGAGGTCGGCGAGGGTGGAACCGGCCAAGTAGCTCAGATACGCCTGCGAACAGGCGAACTCCCCGCCGAACTCGTCGTGCACGTCGTCCACGTACGCGCGGTCGGCTGCCTCCTCGCTCGCACGGATCGCCTCGACGGCCGACTCACTGTCTCCCAGTCCCGCCAACGCGCGGGCGTGTCCCAGATGCAGGCTCGCCGCGCGCGGGCCGTCCGTCGCGTACGTCAACCC
>DATADI010000600.1:0-11822 GCA_036258615.1 Thermomonospora sp.
ACGTTCACGAAGAACACCCACTCCCAGCCCAGGTAGTTGGTCAGCACTCCGCCGAGCAGCGACCCGGCGGCCAGCCCCGCGCTGCCCGCCATGCCCCAGGCGCCGAGTGCCCGGTTGCGCGCGGGGCCCTCGGCGAAGCCCCGGTAGATGAGCGTGAGCGTCGCCGGGGTCAGCAGCGCCCCGCCCACGCCCTGCGCCGCGCGGGCGGCGACCAGCACCCCCGCGTCCGAGGCCAGGCCGCCCGCCAGCGAGGCCACGCCGTACAGCGCCAGCCCGGCCATGAACATCCGGCGGGGCCCGAGCAGGTCCACGGCCCGTCCGCCGAACAGCAGCAGCCCGCCGAGCCCGACGGCGTACGCGCTGACCACCCATTGCACGGACTGGGGCCCGAAGTTCAGGGCGCTGCCGATGTCGGGCAGCGCCACGTACACGATGTTGTAGTCGAGAGCCACGATGAGCTGCGTCAACGCCAGCAGCCCGAGGCGTAGCCGGTCCCTTTCCATGCATCACCTACATGCCGTTGTGTTTCTACACGCCGTTCAGGAACGACACGGCGTACAGTAGCCCAACGCTGTAGACTGTCAAGCGTGAACGAGCCCACCCCGAGCCGCCGCGCCCGGCTGCGGACGCAGACCAGCGAGGAGATCAAGGCGATCGCGCTCCGGCTCATGGCGGCCGGCGGACCCGACGCCATCTCGCTGCGCGCCATCGCCCGCGAGATGGGCATGACGGCCGGGGCGATCTACAGCTACTTCCCCACCCGCGACGACCTGGTCACGACGCTGATCGGCGACGTCTACACCGCGGCCGTGGACGCCGCCGAGGCCGCCCGCGACGCCGTGCCCGACAGCGACCCCGGCGGCCGGATCATGGCCTGGGGCCAGGCCATGCGCGCCTGGGCGCTGGCCAACCCCGAGGGCTTCCGGCTGATCTACGGCGACCCCGTGCCCGGCTACCGGCCGCCCGAGGACGGCCCCGGCCGGGCGGCCGAGGTCCGCGCCTGCACCGGCCTGGTCGGCCTGGTCGCCGCCGCCTGGCCCACCGCCCGCGCCCACCAGCCCGACGACCGCGCCTACGAGTGGGCCGACTTCGACCCGGGCCTGGTCGCCCACGTCCGCGAGGACTTCCCCGACCTGCCCCCGGCGGCCCTCGCGCTGACGCTGCGCGTGTGGGGGCGCATGCACGGGCTGATGGCCCTGGAGATCTACGGCCATCTGCGCGCGCTCGTCCACGACCCGGCGGCCGTCTACCGCGACGAGATGCGCGCCCTCATCGCCTCCCTCGGCCTCACCGCGGACCGGTGAGAACGTCGGCGAGCCAGTCGTAGACCAGCGAGGACGTCAGGGCGATGTTGCTGAGGCCGCAGTGACCGTCGGCGCCGTGCTCGGTGGCCAGGTGGTGGAATGCCTTGATCGGCACGGCGAGCCGCTCGTGGAAGTCGCGGGCCTGACGGCGGGCCACGGCGTTCTCACCGTCGGAGGACAGGGTGAGCGTGGGGCAGGAGATCCGCTCCACCAGCCCGTCGAGGCTGAAGGACCGGGCGATGCGATGGAAGTCGGCGAACGTCCGGGCTCCGGTGGTCCAGAGCATGTAGTTGTCCATGGTACCGTGCAGCGCCCAGTCGGCGTCGCCCACCTGCCGGTAGAGATCGTTCCAGAACTCGGCGGACGCGTCGGCGGGCGGCGGTGCGGGCAGCGCCGAGGTCAGCGCGTCGAAGATCATCGCGTGGAAGTCGACGATCGGCGCGTTGGCCACCAGCGCGGCGACACGCTCGTCGTGGGCGGCGGCACGGGGCGCGAGGTAACCGCCGAAGCTGAGCCCGTACAGCGCGACCCTGTCAGGCCGCACGTCGGGCCGGGCGGTCACCAGATCCAGCACCGCCCCGAACGGCACCTCGGAGTCCGCACGGAACACCTGGCCGGGGTGGTGGTGCAGCAGGCCGCGCTGTCCGGGACCGTGGAACAGCACGACGTTGAGCCCGCGGGCCAGCGCGTGCGGGACACCGGCGAGGAAGTACAGCTCCTCACCGTGGCCGTCGCCGCCGCCGGAGATGACGACGGTCGGGCGCGGCGTACCGGAGTCGTCGGCGGCGAAGAAGTAGCCGGGCAGGTCGACGCCGTCCTGGTAGGGGATGGCGATCCGCTCCGCGGGCGTGTCGAGCAGCGGCAGCGCGCGGTCGAAGTGGGAGACGCTCTCGTCGTAGAGGGCGGTGAACTCCTGGGCGCGGTGACGGTCGAAGTAGAACTCGGCGGTCCGCAGGTAGTTGTAGGCACGGAGCAGGTACGTGCGCGCGGTGAGCGGACGGCGCGCCGCGAGGGCCTCGTCGGCCATCCGGGCCGCGAGCCGTCCCTGCTCGCTCCAGACGCGGACGAAGTCCTCGCGGCTCCCGCCCTCCCGGGCGATCCTCCGCGCGACGTACACGACCTCGCCCGCCGAGGCGGCGCCGTGCTCGGCGTAGGCGAGGGCGCGCAGGTAGGCGAAGTCCTGCATCTCACTGTCGGCGAAGCCGAGCCGGTTGATCGTCATAATGGCGTCGGTGGCCATGGGTCCTCCCGAGGGATCGGTCGCTGGCGATCCCCAGCCTCGGCCGCCGGTCGTCCGCCCACCACCGGCAGGTACGGACGGATGCCGCGGGAGGCGACACGGGAGGGTGAATGTCGCATCGGGGTGGGGGTCTCCAGGGTGCGCGCACCTGCAGGCTCATCCGCCAGGCGCTGACGGAACTGGTGGAGGAGAAGGGCTTCGGTGAGGTCACCGTGGGCGACATCGCCCGCCGCGCACTGATCAACCGCGCCACGTTCTACCGCTACTACCAGGACAAGTACGCGCTGGTGGAGGAGATCTTCCAGGAGGTCATCGCGGACCTGCCCGCCGACCTCGGTCCGGCGGGCCGCATCCCGGTGCACGACCGGACCGCCGGCTGGGAGCAGTTGTTCGAGCATGTGGACCGCCACCACCGGCTGTACGCGGCGCTCCTGGGGCGGCGCGGAGACCCCTGGTTCACGGCGCGGTTGCGGGAACGCTGCGTGGACCTGGCCCGCGACCGGCTCCGCGACGTCCGGGACGACGCCGCGTCACCGGGAGACCTGGAGCCGGTGCTCGCCGCGGGGCTGACCCTGGGAGCGATCACCTGGTGGCTGGAGCACGACCGCCCCGTGTCCCCGCGCCGGATGGCGGAGGCGGTCGTCCGCTTCGCGACCCAGGGCTACTTCGGTGCCCTGGGTCTCGACGTGCTCCCGCCCCGGCCCTGAGCACGGGTACGGGCCGACCGGATGCTTCCGGCCGGCCCGTGTCGCGCAAGGTCAGTCCAGGGTCGCGGTGGAGACCGCGGTGCCTCCCTTCGCGGACTCGAACGCCACGGTGAGCGTGCCCGTGCCGCCCGGGACCCGCATCGTGTACGTGCCGGCCCGGTCGACCTTCAGCTCCTGGCGGCCGAGGATCCGGCCGTCCCAGACGTAGGCGTACGCCGTGCCCGGTCCGGTGGCGCGCAGGCGGAAGGTCGTCCGGCCGCCGGACACCCGCGGGTCACCGGTGATCGCGGCGGTCGCCGACCGGGGCGCGGCGGGCCCGCCGGCCAGCGGGATCCCGGTCCGCGCCGCCTGCAGGATCGACTCCGGGGAGTTCACCGACCGGGTCACCTCCGTCGGCATGGTCGCCGGAGGCGCGGTGGTCGGCATCCCCGGCGGCGGGACGTGGCCCGGCAGCGTGACCAGGCCCCACCGGTACGGGTCGCCCTGCACGCCGCCCCAGGTCGACCAGCCGATCCGGGTCTGGCCCACCTTGTCCTGGGTGTCGGAGTCGTAGACGAACACGTTCAGGCCCATCCGCGCCGGGTCCACGGCCGCGGGCAGCACCTTGAACGGGATCTTGGCCTCGACGGTGTAGCCGTCGTAGGGCTCGGCGACGACGGAGGCGACCTCCATGCCGGGGGCGGTCTCCGCGCCGGGTCCCTGGTGGTGGTCGGCGTCGCGCTGGAAGCAGGGCCTGCCGTCGCTCATCCTGGGGAAGATGCCGGTCTTGAACGTGGTGGAGGTGTTCTCGGAGTCACCGCGCGGGTCGACCGTGATCTCCACCGAGTCGGTGCGCCAGTGCCGCTTGCAGTCGTCGGCGCCCAGCACGGTGCCGAGCCGGTCGTCGGTCACCTTGACCAGCAGGTAGAGCGCGTCCGCGGTCCAGGTGATCTTGCCGGTGGCCGAGCAGTCGGCGGCCGACTCACAGGCCGAGCCCTCCCAGACGCGCGACAGGTCGAGCGTCCGGCCGGAGTACTCGCCGGTGCCCTCCCGGCCGTCCACCTGGGGAGCGCCGGTGGCCTTGGGGGCCTCGGTCACCGGGACCAGTTCCAGCGCCGCGCGCTGCACGTCCGGGGAGCCGGTGCCGTTGGTGGTGGTGATCGTGTAGTCGTGGTCGCCGCCGACGCCGCCCTGGTTGGAGGTGGGCAGCGACGTGTCGGTGTTGCGGACCTCGAAGGTCACCGACCCCTTGGCCCCGGCCGCCAGCTCGTACGGCTTGGCGGTCGTGGCGGCGGCGAAGCCCTTGGGCAGGTCGAGCGTCACGGTGCCCGACTGGGCGGAACCGGTGCGGTTGGTCAGATCGACCCGGACCTCCCGGGACCCGCCGGACCCCAGGGTGAGGACCCGCTTGACCCGCCCCGTGAGGGCGGGCACACCGGTCTGAACGGCCCAGTCGTCGAAGTTCTCGATGCGCGGCAGCGGCTGCTGCACACCGGTGACGGCCGAGCCGACCTCGACGGTGGTCGCCGTCTGGCCGGACGCGCGCCCGGAGCTGAGCGTGGCGGTGAGCTGGACCCGACCGTAGGAGGCGCCGGCGGGCGGCGTCACGGTGAACGTGGCGGTCTTGCCCTTCGGCCCGACCGAGCCCAGCTCACCGGAACCTGTAACGTTCCAACCCGCGGGTGCGGACAGGACCGCCTTCGCGCCGGGCAGCGCCCGCGGCGCGCTGGCGTGCGCGGTCACCGTGAACGATCCGCCGGGCGAGACGTTGAACGACTCGGCCGACAGGTGGAACCCGGTGCCCAGCGGCAGCCCGCCCGGTGCGGGCAGCACCGCGCCCTCCAGCATCGCCGTGGCGCCCTTGGACGCCAGGCTGTACGGCACGCGGCTGTGGATCTGGGTGAAGACGTCACAGCCGAGCTGCCCGGGGTCGGACGGCACGTCGGGGAATCCGCCCCAGCCCTGGCTCACGTAGGTGCGCTGGGCCGCGCGCTCGACCTGTGCCCAGGTCTTGCCGCCGTTACGCGGCGAGGTGCGGCCTCCCCACACGCCGTACACGGTGTCCCCGGCGACCGTCGGGGTCACGGCGGTCTCGCACCGCTCCCCCGTCGGGGCCGAGCCGCCGCCGGTGTTGAACAGCCGTCCCGGAGCCCACGGGCTGAGCCGTTCGCGGGTGACCTGGTCGGGGAAGGCGCTGCGGTCGCCCGCCAGGAAGTACGCCTCGGTGGCCAGCCGCGCGGCCTCCTGGTGGTGGCCGTGCTGACCGGGCATCGGGGCGGGCTGCATGGTCACGATGACCTTCGGGCGGGTCTCCCGGATCACCCGTACGACCTTGGAGAGCGCCTCGCGGTGCTCCCACACCCCGGCGGTCAGCGGGGCGCTGACGGTGTAGTAGAAGTCGACGTCGTCGAGGTAGTAGATGTCGGTGACACCGGCCTTGCCGACGGCCCGGCGTTCCTCGTTCTCCCGGAGGATGCCCAGCGCCGGGCCCTCCTCGGTGCCCACGGCGTTGCCGCCGCCCTCACCGCGGGTCACGGTGAGGACGCCGGTGCGGGCGCCGCGGAACTCGTTCCACTGCCCGTAGGTCGACAGCCCGCTCGCCTCGTCGTCGGGGTGGGCGCCGATGAACAGCACGTCCAGCCGGCCCTTCTCGGCGGACGCCGGTGCGTGCGCCTGTGCCGGAGGACCGGCCAGGGCGATGGCCGAGCCCGCCAGCACGGCGGACAGCGCGGCGTTCAGCGCGAGTCTTCGCATGAACTCTCCTGTTCGCTGATCCCTACTCCTTGATGGCCCCCGAGAGCATCCCTGCGATGAAGTGCCGTTGCAGGAAGACATAAACGATCACGATCGGCGCGGCGATGATCAGCGCACCGGCCATGAGCAGCGGATAGGCGGTCTGGTGGGTGCCCTGGAAGAACGACAGGCCCAGCGGCGCGGTGCGCAGCCCCTCGTCGGAGTTGATGATCACCAGGGGCAGCAGGAACTCGTTCCAGGTCCACATGGACACCAGCACCACCATGGTGAGGATCGCCGGGCGGCCCCCCGGCACCAGGACCCGCCACAGCGTCGTCCAGCTCGACGCGCCGTCGAGTCGGGCGGCCTCCGACAGCGCCCGGGGGACGCTGCGGAAGTAGGCCCGCATCCAGAACGTGCCGAACGCCACCGACTGGGCGATCTGCGGCAGGATCAGCCCGATCAGGGTGTTGTCGAGCCCGAGCGAGCGCAGGTCGAAGTACAGCGGCACCACCACCGCCTCGGTCGGGATCGTCAGCCCCGCCAGGAAGAGCAGGAACACCGCCCCCGAGCCGCGGAACTCCATGGTGCCGAGCGCGTACCCGGCCATGATCGACAGGACGGTCGCGGCGATCACCACGACCACCGTGACGACCAGGCTGTTGCGCATGTACGCGGCGAAGTGGCCCTGCTCCCAGGCGTCGGCGAAGTTGCCGACGTTCAGCTCGGTGCCCTCCAGCGCCTGGAACACCACCCCGATCATCGGCAGGACGGCGACGGCCGAGAACACCACCAGCACCGCGTAGTTGACGAACGTCTCGGTGCGCGACCCCCTCATCGCTCCCTGCCCTCCACGAAGCGGCCGATCAGCACCGTGACGGTGAAGATCAGGACCGCGATGATGATGCCGATGGCGCTGGCCAGCCCGACCTCACCGGTGTTGAACGTGCGGTTGTAGACCTCGTAGGCCGGGACCTTGGTCGCGTCGCCGGGACCGCCGTTGGTGGCCAGGTAGATGAGGTCGAAGTTGCGCATCGCGGCGATCGTGGTCAGCGTCAGCGCCACCGCCAGCTCCCGGCGCAGGCCCGGCAGCGTCACCGCGAAGAACTCCCGCACCGGCCCCGCCCCGTCGATCCGGGCGGCCTCGTACAGCTCGCGGGGGATCTTCTGCACCCCGGCCATGAACAGCACCATCGCCAGCCCGATCTGCACCCACGTGCCGATCAGCCCGACCGACGGCAGCGCCCAGGTGAAGTCGCCGAGCCAGCCGCGCGACCAGTCCGGCAGCCCCAGGCCGTGCAGCCACCGCAGCACGTCGTTGATCGGCCCGCCCGGCGAGTAGATCCACTGCCAGGCCACCGCGACCGCCACCATCGCCACCACCTGCGGCAGGAACAGCACCGTGCGGAAGAACGTCAGCCCCCTGATCCTCGTCCGCGACATCGCGGCGACCAGGACGAACGCGATGCAGCAGGGCACCACCGCGTAGAAGACGACCAGCACGAACGCGTGCAGGAACGCCCCGCGCAGCGTCGGGTCCGACAGCGCCTTGGTGTAGTTGGACAGGCCCGCCCAGGTCCCGGCGCTGAGCCCGTCCCACTCGAACAGGGAGAAGTACGCCCCGTGCAGCAGCGGCCAGATCAGGAACGCCGCGTAGACGAGCAGCGCGGGCAGCGCGTACAGCCAGCCGATCCGGCGGGGCTCGCCGGGCGGACGGGCGGCGCGCGGGGGCCTGGCCCTGGGCGCTCCGGTCCGCTGGGCCACCTTCGTGGCGGCCTGCGGCCGCGCGGCGAGTGTCATGCGTGGCCTCCCTCCCCAGGCCCCGCCCGCGGCCCTCGGACACCAGGCCACGGGCGGGCTACCGTACGGCGGCTACTTCCTGAGGAAGGCCGAGTAGTTCTGCTGGGCCTTGTCCATCGCCTGCTGCGGCGACGCCTTCCCGGCGACCAGCTCCTGGAGCGCACCGCCGAGCACGTCACCGAAGTCCGGCGTCGCGTAGTCGAGGTACGGGGTGATGCCGTCGTTGCGGCTCAGGGTGCTCCAGGCGGTGAAGATGTCCTTCAGCACGGGGCTGCCGGGCTGCTTCGTCGGCGCGGCGAGCGCGGGCAGGTTCCCGGTCTCCACGGAGACGTCCATCGCCTCGGGGGAGGTGATGAAGTTGATGTAGGCGGCGGCCACATCCGGGTTCTTGGACTTGGACGTGATCGACCACGGCAGGCTCTCCCCGCCCATCGTGGTCGGCTGCCCGCCCGCCTGCGCCGGGGGCGGCAGCATGAACCCGACCTTGTCGCCCATCGCCTTGTCCAGGTCGGCGGCGAACCAGGTGCCGCCGATGAGGAACACGCCCTCGCCCTTGGAGAAGTTGACGGGCGAGTCGTCGTACTTCACGCCGTTGGCGTCCTTGGTGAAGTAGCCGGCCTTCACCCAGTCGGACAGCTTCTGCGCGGCCTGCACGTTCGGGGCGTCGGTCCACGCGCCGCCCTGCCCGTACACCAGTTTGCGAACGGCGTCCTTGGAGGTCAGCTGGTCCTGGATCACGCCGAGGTTGTGGATGGCGGGGAACTTGTCCAGGTTCCCGAACGCGATCGGCGTCTCGCCCCTGCTCTTGGCGGTGCCGAGCGCGCGCTCGAAGTCGGCCCAGGTCCGCGGGGGCTGGATGCCGAGTTCGGAGAGCTTGTCCTTGTTGTAGTAGATCCCGACGATCTCGCCGTTGATGGAGACCCCGTAGAGGTTGCCGGTGCCGATCTTCCTGCCGTCCTCGCTGACGGAGTTCAGGTCGGTCAGGCCCTTGGGGTACCGCTTCGTCCAGCCGTAGACCCGGTCGTAGTTGTCCAGCGGGAGCAGCATCCCGGCCTTGACGAACTGCGCCATCGCCCCGTGCCCCTGGTTGGCCTCCACCACGTCCGGCGGGCTGTCGCCGCTCAGCGCGAGCCGCAGCGTCTTCTGCAGGTCGTTGAACGAGCGGGAGACGCGCTTGATCGTGACGTTCGGGTACTTGTCCTGGAACGCCTTGTTGAGCCGTTCCATCTGCTCGTTCTGACCGCCGCGCACCTCCTGGTCCCAGACGGTGAGCGTCACGTTGCCCAGCTTGGCGATGTCGGTGTTGACCGCGCTGGGCGCCTTGGCGGCGGGCTTCTCGCTGTCCGAGCCGGGGGCGCAGGCGCCGGCGAGCACGGCCAGGGCGGCGATCGGGAGCACGGCCCCGCGTCCGACCAGTTTCAACATGGCATACCGCTCCTTCGAACGATCAACTGAACTGCGGCAGGTCGCCGCGGTGCGCGGCCAGCCCCTCCTCGAGGATCTTCTCGGCCGTCCGCTTGCCACGGACGAACGGGTGGGCCATCAGCGCGCGCAGCGCCAGCCGGCGGTCACCGGTGACGGCGGCGTCGGCGGCCAGCCGTTCGTACTCGTGGATGGCCTGGGTGAGCCCGCGGACCTGCCGGGGCAGCTCCCCCATCACCAGCGGCACCGGGCCCTGGCGGCCGACGAGCGCGGGGACCTCCACGATCGCGTCGTCCTCCAGGGAGGCGATCGAGCCGCGGTTGGGGGTGTTGACGATGAACCGCCGCTGCTCGTCGCGGACGATCGCGCAGATGACGTCCACGGCGAACTCGCCGTGCTCCCCGCCGCCCCGCTCACCGCTGGGGTCCGGGTCCTTCTTGTCGGCCTCGCCCGCGACCTGCTCGTAGTAGGCGGGGAGCATGGCCAGGATGTCCTGCGCCCGGGTGGTCCCCTTCGCCCGCAGCTCCTCGACCACCTCGTCGTGGAAGAAGTAGTACTTCGAGTAGGAGTTGACCAGCAGCCCCAGCGCCTTGCCCAGCTCGGCCATGCGGGCCGGGTCGCGGTGCGGGGTGGCGGCGCCGTGCGGCTCCAGCCGGTCCAGCAGCGGCGCGATGTCGACCGCCTCACCGTTGAGCCGGACCCGCTCGGCCCAGGTGCCGTGGTTGGTGCCGATCCAGTCGATCTCCAGGCCCTCCACCGGCAGCCCGAGCAGCTCGGCCCAGGTCTCGGTGTCCCCGACCCACTGGTCGCACAGGCTGATGACCCTGGCGTCGGTGTTGCGCAGGACGGCGTCGGTCACCACGTTCGTCGGGTTGGTGTAGTTGAGGATCCAGGCGTCCGGGGCGACGTCGGCCAGCACCCGGGCGATGTTCAGCAGCACCGGCACCGAACGGCAGGCCATCAGGAACCCGCCGGGGCCCACCGTCTCCTGGCCCACCACGCCGTACTTCAGCGGGATCGACTCGTCCAGGTGCCGGCCCTGCAGCCCCCCGGGACGGAACGTGGTGAACACGAAGTCCGCGCCGTCGAGGGCGGCCTTGAGGTCGGTGTGGGCGCTGACGGTGAAGTTCGCCCCGCGCGCGGCGAACATGTTGCGCGCCAGGCGGGTCATCACGTCGAGGTGCTCGGCGTTCAGGTCGTAGAAGGTCAGGTCGGCCCCGGCCAGGTCGTCGGCACGGTGCAGCAGCCCGCGAATCACGCCGGGCATGTAGCCGCTGCCCGCCCCGATCACTGCGATACGCGTACTCATCTCTTGCCTACTCCGCTCGTAGGGTCGGCTCGGCCCGGACGACCGTATCGTCGGCCGCTTCCGGGATGTAGGGGACGACGAAGGCGTAGTCGGCCAGCACCTCCTCGGGCACCTCCCCCGACTCGCCGAACGCCGCGATCTCGCCCCAGCACGGCGCGCCGAGGGATCCGCTGCGGTGCCGTACCGACAGCCCCGCGCACAGGTTGGCGAACCTGAGCCGCTCCCCCAGCGGCAGCTCGGCGAGCGTGCCGAACACGAAGCCGGCGGCGAAGACGTCACCGGCCCCGGTCGCGTCGAGGACCTCCACCGGCAGCGCGTCGGTCTCGGCGACCTCCCCGGTCCGGGAGTCGATGGCGATCGCGCCGTCGCCGCCGCGCTTGACCACGACCACCGGGAGCCGTTCCGACAGCGCGCGGGCGGCCTCCTCGGGGGTCCGGGTCCGGGTGTACGCCATCGCCTCGACGGCGTTGGGCATGAACACGTCCACGTGCTCCAGCCGGTCGAGGACCTCGCTGGACCACGTCTCGGTGGCGTCCCAGCCGATGTCGGCGAACACCAGCGCCCCCTGGCGGCGCATCGCGATCGCCCAGTCCGGCACCGGCCCGTCGAGGTCGACGAAACAGGTCTTGGTCCGCGGCGGGAACTCGGCCAGGTCGCCGGTCGGCAGGCTCACCGGCCGGGCGTAGGTGACCATGCTGCGGTCGGAGTCGTAGGCCAGCGACACCGTCACCGGCGTCGGCCA
Organism: Thermomonospora sp.; assembly: GCA_036258615.1. Lineage (GTDB taxonomy): Bacteria > Actinomycetota > Actinomycetes > Streptosporangiales > Streptosporangiaceae > Thermomonospora. The sequence goes on from DATADI010000600.1 coordinate 11,237, forward strand.
GCCCGGCACCCGGCGCGACCGGCTCAGGTCGACGCCCTCCTGCTCGTGCAGGGTGCGCCACAGGTACGCGCCGAACATGTCGTCCCCGAACGGGGCGGCCAGGCCCACCCGCAGGCCCAGCCGGCTCATCGCGACCGCGATGTTGGCGACGCCGCCGGGCGCCGAGCCCAGGCCGTCGGTGAACAACTCGGTCCCGGGCGGCGGGAGGCCCGGCAGCCCGGTGAAGATCATGTCCATGAAGACCTGGCCGGTCAGGAAGACGTCCAGGTCGGGTCCGTCCGCGTCCCGGGGCAGCCGGTCGCCGGCGTAGCGGCGCTCGGCGCACGGGTCGTGGAGCGAGGGCTCGGGCGGCCGGCCGGCCGGGCCGTCCGCGGAGGGTTCGGTCGTGCGGTGGTCGGGCCGGGGCCCGCCCAGGGTCGTCGTCATGCGCGCCTCCCCGGCGAGGCAGTTGAGGACCTGCTGATCGTAAGCATGCAACCCCCGAAAATGGCACGTTCCAAAAGCTTTGTGATCATATCTTGTCCAAACATCTTCTTGACCGGATGTCATGACAAAGTTCGCAGACGGTCCGGTCCGGCGGGTGTTT
>DATADI010000601.1:0-5638 GCA_036258615.1 Thermomonospora sp.
CAGTTCGACCACCTGCCGGGCGCGGGCCTTCTCCAGCAGCACGCTGATCAGGCCGGGCTGCGCCGCCGCGGGGTGCGACGTCTTGTTGAAGCGCCGGTCCTGGATCTCCAGCAGGTGCCGGATGTTGGTCTTGTACACCGGATTGCCGGGCGAGGCCCCCACCTGCCGCAGCGCGTTGATCAGGTGCTGAATCGCCTCGTCGAGCGGCATCAGCTCCTCGGGCCATTCCGTGGCGTAACCCGGTACCCGCGAATAACCACGCAGCGTCACGGTCTCGAAAAGGTGACCGAACGGCGCCAGGTGGTTCTGCTTGTTCAGCACCGAATGGTGAAAGGTGAACACCAGCAGCGTTCCCGGCGGGCCGGCCGCGACGACGGCCTGCACCTCCTGGGCGAGCTGGCGGTTGACCTCGGTCTCGGCCTGCCACGCGCCGGCCGACCGGAAGTCGACCGCGTGCGTCACCGAGCCCAGGACCGACTGGTGCGAGTCGAATCCCAGCACGAGGGGCCGCTCGGTGAACTGCTGGTGGTGCTGTTCGAGCACGGCCTCCACCAGACGCCGTTCGGTGCCCGGGTTGGCCTTGGTGATGTCGATGATCGCTCTGCAAACCATGGGGGGTCGCCCTCCTGTAAGTGGATGCGCCCGCCAGGTCGGGCTCGCATCCCTTATTGCTTCTTCCCGTCGCAGCGTTTCCTGGACCGCTGCGGCGAGAACTGCCATCACGAAGGCCCACCAGGCGGGCGGCTCCAGCAGGAGCACCACGACCTCGAGGCAGGCCGCCGTCACGATGGCGCGCCAGAGATTGGCTTTCACTCGTCGTCCTCTCAGATCCGATTCGGAGACGGACCCGACGAAAGAGGACAGGAGGAGAGGAGGTACGGACGCGCGAGACGTGACCGATGTCAGGAAGGGACGACGTGCGGATGCTCGGGACGCCGGGATGACAGGAAGGCGAAGACGCCACGACGTACGGGACGAGCAGACGCGAAGACGCGGAAGAGAAGACGACGGCCTTGAACAAGGCACAGACGTGAGGACGCGATGAACGCGGAGAAGTGAGAGACGAGCTCCGCCGTCAACGGCGCGAGCTGTCTGCAAGGTACCAGCACCGCCCCGCGCCCGGCAACCGCCCTGCCCCACCCGCCCCCGGATGAAGCGCGCCGCAACGGGCAGGAGGGCGGGGTGCCGGAAGGAGGCGGTGACGTGGGCGCTCGGAACGCGCGGCTCGGAGAGATCGCGGAGGACACCTTCGGGTGGCGGGAGCTGCGGCCGGGGCAGCGGGAGGCCATGGAGGAGCTGCTGGCCGGGCACGACGTGCTGGTGGTGTCGCCGACCGGCAGCGGCAAGTCGGCCGTGTACCAGGTGCCCGCGCAGCTGCTGCCAGGGCCGACGCTGGTGGTGTCGCCGCTCATCGCCCTGCAGCGCGACCAGGCGGCCGGGCTGCGCGACGTGGACGCCGGGGGAGCGGTCACCGTCGACTCCGCGCAGCCCGAGGGCCGCAGCGAGGAGTCGATGGAGGACTTCCGCACCGGCGACGCGGAGTTCCTGTTCCTGTCCCCCGAGCAGCTCGCCAAGCCCGAGGTGGTGGACGAGGTGGCGCGGGCGCGTCCGTCGCTGGTCGCGGTGGACGAGGCGCACTGCGTGTCGGCGTGGGGCCACGACTTCCGCCCCGACTACCTGGCGCTCGGCCGGGCGATCGACCGGCTCGGCCATCCGCCGGTGGCGGCGCTGACCGCGACGGCGGCCCCGCCGGTGCGCGACGACATCGTGCGGGCGCTGGGGCTGCGCGACGTCCGGCAGATCGTGCGCGGCTTCGACCGGCCCAACCTGTGGCTGGAGGTGCGCCGCTTCCTGGACGCGGAGGACAAGCGGCGCGCGCTCGTCGAGGACGCCGCCGGGCGCGACGGCCTCGGCCTGGTGTACGTGGCGACCCGCCGGGACGCCGAGGAGTACGCCGGACGGCTGCGCGACGCCGGGCGGCGGGCCGAGGCGTACCACGCCGGGATGAAGGCCGCCGAGCGCCGCCGCGTGCACCGGCTGTTCCGGGAGGGGGACGTGGACACGGTGGTCGCCACGTCGGCGTTCGGGATGGGCATCGACAAGCCCGACGTGCGGTACGTGCTGCACGCCGCGCCGCCGGAGTCGCCGGACGCCTACTACCAGGAGATCGGGCGCGGCGGCCGGGACGGTGAGCCCGCCGCCGCCGTGCTGTTCTACCGCCCCGAGGATCTGGGGCTGCGACGGTTCTTCGGCGGCGGGCGCCCCGACGAGGAGACCCTGGGCCGGGTCGCGGAGGCCGTCCACGGGCACGACGGGCCGCTGCGGCGCGCCGCGCTGCGCGACGCCGTGGCGGTGAGCCCGGCGCGGCTGACCAGGGCGGTGAACCTGCTCGCCCGGGTCGGGGCCGTCGAGGTGCTCGGCAGGGGCGACGTGCGGTACGCCGCGGACGGCCCGGCCCCGGAGCGGGCCGTGACCGAGGCCGTGGAGCTGGACGAGGCCCGGCGCGGCGTGGAGCGGTCGCGGCTGGAGATGATGCGGGCGTACGCCGAGCACACCGGGTGCCGCCGCCGGTTCCTGCTGGAGTACTTCGGCGAGCCGTACGAGCAGGCCTGCGGGTACTGCGACAACGACCGCGACGGGACGGAGCCGGAGGAGGATCCGGGCGACGGCCCGTTCCCGCTCCACGCGAAGGTCGTGCATGCCGAGTGGGGTGAGGGTGTGGTGATGCGGCGGGACCCCGACCGGGTGACGGTGCTGTTCGACGAGGCCGGCTACCGGGTCCTGTCGCTGGAGGCGGTGGAACGCGACGGCCTCCTCACCCTGCGCGGGTGAGGAGGCCGTGGACGTGCCGGAGGGTCAGGCGCGCCAGGAGCGCACCAGCTCCTCGAGCACGGCCGGGTCGAACTCGATGCCCCGCGCGGTCAGCTCCTGGCGGACCAGGGCGCCGTCGCCCTTGTGCTTGGCCAGCAGCCGGTACACCGCGTACGGGAACCAGTGGTTGTCGCGGATGCGCCGGATCTCGTCCTCGTCGCTGGTGTAGCCCTCGGCGCGCACGTCGGCGAGCGTGGCGGCGACGTCGCCCTCGTGCTGCTCCAGGGCGGTCATCGCGACGTTGCGCAGGTTCTCGGGGTTGACGGTGGGGACGTCCGGCTCGGGGGCCAGGACCGGCTGCTCCAGGGCGTTGGTGTCGAGCGTGCCGTGGCCGTTGACGCTGGCGCGGGCGGCGGCCCCGACGACGGCCAGCTCGGGGGCGGGCTCGGGGGCGGCGTGCCGGCGGCGCGGCCGGGGCTTGGAAGCGGGCTCGGCGGGCGAGGTGGGCGAGGAGGGCTCGGCGGCCGGGGCGGACTCGGCGGGGGCCGCAGCGGTCGCGTTCGCCTCGGCCGTCGCGGGGGCCTTGGCGGCGGTCTCCCGGTTCTCGGCGGTGGCCTGGGCGGCGCGGGCGGCGCCGCCAGACTCCAGGGCCTTGTCGACGCGGATGCCGCCGACCTGCGGGATCGGCCCGGTGACGCGCATCGGCATCAGGGTGATCTGGTGCAGGGTGACCGGCGGGGCGATGGCGCGCGGCGGCTCGGCGGGCGCGGGCTTGGACTGCTCCTCGGCCTGGGAGACGTACCGGTGCAGGGTCCGCAGCAACACGAACAGCCCGAGCATCGACACGATGGGCGGCACCGCGGCGGTCGCCTGGTAGGAGAACTCCGAGCGGCCCACGTGGCCCACGTTGAAGATGAGGCTGGCCGTCCACCCCGCCATCGCGATCGTCAGCGGAAGGCAGAAGTCGAGCCAGCTCAGCATGTTCTTGCGGTGTATCACGAAGGCGTCGATCGCCAGCAGGAACAGGCCGAGTTCGCCGACGATGATGAACAGGTCGACCAGCAGCGGGAAGGACTCGGCCTTCCATCCGGTGAGCCCGTGCTCCAGGGCCCAGTGGTAGAGGCCGGCGTAGGACTGGGCGAAGCCACCCGCCGTGGCGGTGAGGACCGCGGTGGCCATGAAGGCCACGGCTCCCCAGCGGGTGATGGCCTGTGCGCGGTTGGCGGCGATCATGTGGCGTGCGCTCCCAAGTTGAACTCTCAAGCATGCAGCGTGATCTGTCGGAGACTATCGCTCCCCATGGGACCCGGGGGCCGTTCCTTGTCACGTTCTCCGCACAGTTACCGGGAGACAGTCCGATATGTTCCGGGATTTCCGGTTTTTGGTTATTCGAGTCCCAGGACAGCTCCGGTCAAAGTGGTGTAGAACGGCGACTCGGTGAAGTCCGGTCCGGTCTCCTCGCCGATGTAGACGTCGGCGTGGTGCTCGCCTCCGAAGCCCGGGGCGAACACGTCCACCACCGACCAGCGCGCCTCCCGGAACCTGCGGCAAATGGCCGGAGGGATCGGCCGCCCGGCCCATCCCTCGCCGCACTCGGTGATGACGAACCGCGAGCCCCGGTCGAGGACCGTGCGGTCGGCGGCGGCGGTGACCCAGGGGCGCAGCGGCCTGTTGGTGGCGTCACGGGCGACGTCGTCCAGCCAGAAGTGGCCGACGCGGCGCGACCAGGTCAGGTAGCGGCCCTTGAATCGCCCGCTGGTGATGCGGCCCGCGCCCTCGGTCTGCACCGCCTTGACGAAGCCCTTCGGGTAGCTGCCGAGGTCGGCGGTCGGCCGTCCGCATCCCGAGCGCAGGCAGCCCTTCACCCGCTGCCGGGAGCCGCCGTGGAAGGACTCGACGGCCGTGTAGTAGACGGTGACGCGCCAGCCCTTGGAGAACTTCGTGGGCCGGACGGCGACCTCGTCCTGCTGCCTGCCCGCGGCGGACGGCGGCGGGGGCGTGGGGGCGGCCATGGTGGTCGGTGGCGGGGGAGCGGTCGGCGGCGCCACCGACGTGGACGACGCCTGGGAGGACGTGCTCTGGCATCCCGCGAGGCAGGCGCACAGCACCGCCATCGCCGCGACGGCCCTCGGGCTCGGCCGCATCCCGGTCTCCTCTCCGCCGTCCTCGCGCTGAGGCGGCCCGGACCAGGATGCCGGTTCCGGCGCGCGGGTTCACGCCTCCGCGGGGACACCATCCGGTAGGGGTTCCAGCCGTACCGGGACGCCGTTGAGCCGGGCCATCCCCGCCAGCGGCTCCAGGTCGCCGGGATCGGGGGAGGCCAGCAGGTTGACGTTGACGCCCCCGGCCGCGTTGGCGACCCGCCATCCGCCCTGGTGGCCCCAGCCGTGCGGGACGGCCACGGTGCCCTCGGTCAGCTCGTCGGTGACCTCGACCGGCAGCTCCACCGCCCCGTGCGCCGACACGATCCGGCAGCGCCCGCCGTCCTGGAGGCCGTGCGCGGCGGCGTCCTTGGGGCTGATGCGCGCCCGGTGGGACCGCTTGCCGCGCATGAGCCCGGGTGCGTTGTGCATCCAGGAGTTGTGCGAGCGCAGCTCCCGCAGCCCGATGAGCCGCAGGGGGAACTCCGCGGGCGCCTCGGGGACCTCGCCGAGCCGCCGTACCTCGCCGATGATCGCGGCGGGGGCCAGGTGGACGCGCCCGTCGCGGTGCCGGATGCGGCGGCGCAGGACGCCCGTGGGCTGGTGGTCGGCGAGGACGAGCCCGTGCGGCGCGCCGCGCAGCCGCCGCACGCTCAGCCCCCGGCGGCGCAGGCCGAACCAGTCGC
>DATADI010000602.1:0-5647 GCA_036258615.1 Thermomonospora sp.
GGTGCCCGGTGCGGGCTCGTCCGGGGCGGCCTCAGGACCGGGTGTGGCGTATCCGCCGGGCTCGCCCGGGGTGGTCGGGGAGCCGGGCTCGGCCGGGGTGGCGAGGGGGACGTCAGGGCGCGTCGGCGGGACGCCGGGGGCCTCGGCGGCGGACTCGGCCGGGGTCTCCGGGGTGCCGGGGGGCGGAGGCTCGTCGGCGGCGGGGCGGCCGAAGGGATCGTTGTCGGGGTCGTCGGCGGCCAGTTCGGCGAACCACTCGGCGGTGGGGCCGTCGGACGGGTCGCCGGTGACGCCGTTGTCGGGGGTGTGCTCGGTCATGCGTGGACACCTGCCTGGGCCAGCCCGGACTTGACGATCGAGGTGAAGAAGCCGAGCCCGTCGGTCGACGGACCGGTGAGGGACTCCACGGCGTGCTCCGGGTGGGGCATGAGGCCGACGACGTTGCCGGCCTCGTTGCAGATGCCGGCGATGTCGTTCAGCGAGCCGTTGGGGTTCAGGTCGAGGTAGCGCGCCACGACGCGGCCCTCGGCCTCCAGTGCGGCGAGGGTGGCCTCGTCGGCGACGAAGCGGCCGTCGCGGTTCTTGACGGGGACGACCAGCTCCTGGCCCTCCTTGTACTCCGAGGTCCAGGCCGTCGTGGCGTTGTCGACGCGCAGCCGCTGGTCCCGGCACACGAAGTGCAGGCCCGCGTTGGGCAGCAGGGCGCCGGGCAGCAGGTGCGCCTCGCACAGCACCTGGAAGCCGTTGCAGATGCCCAGGACGGGCAGGCCGGCGCGGGCCGCGGGGACGAGCTCCTCCATCAGCGGGGCGAACCGGGCGATGGACCCGGCGCGCAGGTAGTCGCCGTAGGAGAAGCCGCCCGGCAGGATCACCGCGTCCACGCCCCGCAGGTCGTGGTCGGCGTGCCAGAGCGGCACCGGTTCGGCGCCCGCCACGCGGACGGCGCGTGCGGCGTCGCGGTCGTCGAGGGATCCAGGGAAGGTGATGACCCCCACCCGGGCAGCGTTCATGGTCGAAGATCCTCCGGAGCCGAGGGCTGGGTGCGTGGGGCACCGGTCGACGTCCGGTGGTGCCGTGCCCCCGCGCGCGACCAATCTACCTGGCGCTGTGCACGAGATCGCCCTCGAGGCGGGGCATCGGCGCCTCGTCACGCCAGGTCAGCCGCTTGCACAGGCGCACCACGGTGCCCTGGCCGGGCCTGGTGTCGAAGGTCACGTCGTCCACCAGGGCCCGCATGATCTTGATGCCGCGGCCGGACTCGCTGTGCTCGGCGACCTCCGCGGGGGGCGGCGCGGCGATGCCACGGCCGTGGTCGGCGATGGACAGCACGCACACCCCGTCGTCGACCTGGGCGCGGACCTCGTAGTCCAGCGGGGTGCGGGAGTGCTGGACGACGTTGGTGCAGGCCTCCGAGGCGGCGACGAGGATGTCGCCGATGCAGTCCTCGGCGACGCCCAGACCGCGCAGCGCGTCCCCGAGCACCCGGCGCAGCACCCGGACGCTCAGCGACTCGCGCGGGAGCGCGAGCGAGAACCTCATGTTCACCGGCCACCTCTTGCCTGCGAAATCTTCGACCCCGGAAGACTTCCCCCGGGCCGGGAGTCGTAACCGCCACGCCGCGCGGACTTTCGGTGAACTGCCGTCGAACCGCCGTCGATTTCTCGTGAGATTTCTGCGTTTCAGTGCCGGTGCGTGCGCCGGTGGTTCACTCGGGCAGCACCCTGACCTCGAAGTTCTCGATGACGGGGTTCGCCAGCAGGGTCTCGGCGATGGCGCGGACCCGCTCCAGCGCGGCCTCGTCGGCCGGGCCCTCCAGATCCAGTTCGAAACGCTTGCCCTGGCGCACCGCGGTGACGCCCTCGAAGTTCATCTGGGGCAGTTTGCGGGCGATGGCCTGCCCCTGCGGATCCAGGATCTCGGGCTTGAGCATGACGTCGACCACGACGCGTGCCACGGCCGCCCCCCTCAGCTGATCAGCGTGCTTCCCTGCTTTCCGTACGGGACCGAAGCGTACGGCACGGCCCGCGGCGGGGACTCGTCGGCCCGGCGGCGGTGCGATGTCGGGAGCGCTATACATACTGGCGGGATCGTCTCGCGCAACCCCTGGAGCACTGGAGCCGCGGATGGACATCGAGGACCTCACCCCGCCCGAGCGCGCCCTGTGGCAGGCGTTCGCGGCCGGCGAGTCCGTCGATCTGGGCGCCGGGTATCCGGCCATGGATCCCGAGTACGGGGACCAGTGGGGCCCGGAGCGGATGATCCGCGCCGAGGTGCTGATGGCGCTGCTGGTGGGGGCGGTGGAGCCCGAGCCCGGCCAGATCGCGGCGGTCCGGCTCACCGGCGCCCGCGTCATCGGCTCGCTGAACCTCGGGCACGCCGAGGTGACCGTCCCGCTGGCCCTGAACGGCTGCTACTTCGACGAGGCCCCGCACCTGTACTGGGCGAGCATGAACAGCGTCCACCTGATGGGCTGCCGCCTGCCGGGGCTGGTGGCGTCCGGGGCGCGGGTGGACGGGCACCTGTGGCTGGAGGGCAGCTCCATCAGCGGCGGCCTGTGGCTCGACGGGGCGCACATCAGCGGCATCCTCAACATGTCCGGCGTCCACCTGGTGAACCCGGAGGGCGACGCGCTGCTCGGCGACCGGCTGACCGTGGACGCCAACGTGTACTGCGACAAGGGTTTCACCGCGCACGGCGAGGTACGGCTGCCCGGCGCGAACGTGGGCGGCCAGCTGATCTTCCGGCAGGCGCAGCTCAGCAACCCCTCCGGCGCGGCGCTGTACGCCAGCCGCCTGGACGTCGCCGCGAACGTCTTCTGCGACGCGGGTTTCACGGCCACCGGCGAGGTGCGGCTGCGCGGCGCGCGGGTCGGCGGGTACCTGTCGCTGGTCGGCGCGCAGTTGTCCCATCCGGGGCGGACGGCGCTGAACGCCGACGACCTCGCGGTGGAGACCGACGTGTACTGCTCCGACGGGTTCACCGCCGTGGGCGCGGTGAGCTTCTCCGGGGCCAAGATCACCGGGCAGCTCAGCCTGCGCGGCGCGAAGCTCACCAACGAGCCCGGCGTGGCGCTGAGCCTGCAGCGCCTCCAGGCCGAGGAGGTGATGCTGCGGCCCGCCGAGACCATCAACGGGGTCGCCGACCTGTCGTACGCCAAGATCAACGTGCTGCACGACGACCCCCGCACCTGGGCGCCGCGCCTCCAGCTCGACGGGCTGTCGTACGAGACCCTGGACCCGCCGCTGACCGCGCGGGAGCGGCTGGGCTGGATCCGCCGCGACACCGACGGCTACCAGCCGCAGCCGTACGAGCGCCTCGCGCAGACCTACCGGTCGATCGGCCTGGACGCCGAGGGGCGCACCGTCCTGCTGGCCAAGGCGCGCGACCGGCGCCAGACGCAGAGCCCGCCGCGCAAGGTGGTCGGCTGGTGCCAGGACGTCCTGGTCGGGTACGGGTTCCGGCCGTTCCGGGCGGCGAGCTGGCTGGCGGGGCTGCTGGCGTTCGGCACGATCGTGTTCTCGCTGCACAAGCCCCCGCAGGTGGAGCCCGAGCAGAAACCGTCGTTCAACGCGTTCTTCTACACACTCGACCTGCTGCTGCCGATCGGCACCCTGGGGCAGGAGCCGTACTACTCGCCGCGCGGCGTCTACCAGTGGATCGCCAACTTCATCATCGTCGCGGGCCTCATCCTCGGCCTGACGGTCGCGGCGGGTGCCACCCGGGCCCTGTCCCGCGACTGAAACCCCCGGGTTCACGAGGTTGTGAGGGCCACGGCGACCGCCCAGGCGATGTAGCCGCCGTTGACCACGAGCCGCGCCACCGCGCCGGGCCGCCGGTCCAGCCACCGCCGGTCGGGGGCGGCGTGCACGAGCGCGTCCACGTGGGAGACCAGGTAGCCGGTGATCAGCGCGGCGGCGGCCCAGGCCCCGGCCGTCCGCGTGGCGGGGGCGAACAGCAGGCCCCCGACGATCAGCTCCGCGACCCCGCTCGCGACGACCAGCCAGGCGGCCCCCGGCAGCCACGAGGGCACCAGCGAGCGGAAGTAGGCGGGGGCGGCGAAGTGCGCGATCCCCACGATGACCAGGAAGATCCCCAATGTCAGGGCTGCGATAGCGTGCATGGCACGATGCTCGCGCCGCCCGTCTCCTGGACGCTTGAACGGAACGATCGCCGCCTCGTGTTCGCCGCCGACGACCGGGTCGCGCTGTTCGCGGAGACGGGTCCGCACGAGGTGACCCGGCACGTGCATCCGGTGTGGAAGCTGGTGCTGCCGCTGGGCGGCCTGGCCGAGGTCGGGGTCGCCGGGCGGCCTCCGCTGATCGCGCCCGGCGTGCTGGTGCCGCCCCGGCTCGCCCATACGTGCGCGGCCTCGTCGTCGTACGTCGCGCTCTTTGTGAACCCCTGGTTGTTGCCGGGGAATCCGGGCGTGACCCCGGTGGACGCGCGGCGGGTCCGGCGGCTGCTGGACGCGCTGGGGCCCGAGGGCTCGCCACCCGACCTGGCCGCCGCCCGCGCCGAACTGGCCGCGTTCACCGGCGGGGGCCGTGACCTGGACCCGAGGGTGGCGTACGCGCTGCGCGAGTGCGCCCGGCCGGGGCCGCTGGACACGATCGCCGCCGACGTCGGCCTGTCGCCGGTCCGGCTGCGCGCCCTGGTCCGGGCGTCGGCGGGTGTGCCGCTGGCCGGGTTTCGAAAGTGGGTCAGGCTGCGGGAGGCGGTCGCCGAACTGCCCCACGGCACGGTGGCGAGGGCGGCCTCGACGGCGGGTTTCGCCGACCAGGCCCACCTCACGCGGACGGCGCGCGCCCTCGTTGGACGCACCCCGTCCTCGCTGCGCTCCACCGGCGCCTGACCTTCTCCGGCCACGCCCCCCGCCCCGGTCCGCGGCTTTAATAGACCGCGTACTCGGTTTATGATTGGCGGCATGACGACGGGGGCGACCATGACCACAGACCGCGACACGACCCGTTACCGCCTGGAGCGCGACGGCACGCTGCTCGAACTCGCGTCCGCCCGCGCCGGGCTGGGCACCAGGGCGACCCTCTACCGCGACGGCGAGCAGGTGGCGGAGGCCACCGGCACCGGCCGCATCCTGCTTCCCCTGGCCGATGCCGCCGATTCCGTTGAGAACGGTGGGCCGGTGGTTCTGGTGGCCGGGGCCGTGCGCGGTGTCGCCGCTCGGGTGTATCTGCTCGTTCCGCGCCCGGCCGACGCCGCGAAGGAGGGCGGCGAGGACGAGTTGCCGGAGGGGCTGGCGAAGCTGGTGGGGTTCGCGGCGGGGGAGCGGCACCTGTTCGAGCCGCCGCCGGGGACGGCCGCGGCGCGGTTGCTGGCGTTTCAGCGCAGGCACCCGAAGCTGTACGCGTCGCGGCACGTGGCGCTGGCGACGGCGAAGGTGCTGCTCGGCGTGCTCGGGGTGGCGGTCTTCTTCAAGCTGCTGTTCTCGCGGCTCGTGGAGTGGGTCGTCGAGCGGCTGCCCGACGTGAACCTGCCGGAGATCGACCTGCCGTCCGTGCCGTTGCCGTCCGTGCCCCTGCCCGACCTGCCGGACCTGCCGGATCTCCCGGATGTCGCGCTGCCGGGGTGGCTGGCGGCGGTGCTGGCGACGGCGAAGTTCTGGGTGCCGATCCTGATCGCGGTCGGCGTC
>DATADI010000603.1:0-17574 GCA_036258615.1 Thermomonospora sp.
GGGGCCCTCGCTATTCCCGTCCGCCACGCCAAAGATGATCTACAATGTAAAGGCCGTGGCCGGTGCTCCTACCCGCACGACCCCGACGACCTGGACGTAAGACGCCCTCGGTCGAGGCAGGACCAGCCGCATGGCGTTCTCCCGCGCACCGCCCGTGAAACGAGAGGCTTCAGAGACTGCCAAGACCGCTCCCGGCCGCATAGGCTCACGGTGTGGACAGGCGCATCTTCGGGCTTGAGAACGAGTACGGGGTCACCTGCACCTTCCGCGGGCAGCGGCGTTTGTCACCCGACGAGGTGGCGCGTTACCTGTTCCGCCGGGTGGTGTCATGGGGCCGCAGCAGCAACGTGTTCCTGCGCAACGGCGCGCGGCTCTATCTCGACGTGGGCAGCCACCCCGAGTACGCCACGCCCGAGTGCGACAGCGTCATCGACCTGGTGACGCACGACAAGGCGGGTGAGCGGATCCTGGAGGGGCTGCTCGTGGACGCCGAGCGGCGGCTGCGCGAGGAGGGCATCGCCGGGGACATCTACCTGTTCAAGAACAACACCGACTCGGCCGGCAACTCCTACGGCTGCCACGAGAACTACCTGGTGGGCCGGCACGGGGAGTTCGGCCGGCTGGCCGACGTGCTGATCCCCTACCTGGTCACCCGGCAGATCATCTGCGGGGCGGGCAAGGTGCTGCAGACCCCGCGGGGCGCGGTGTACTGCGTGTCGCAGCGGGCCGAGCACATCTGGGAGGGGGTCTCCTCGGCCACCACCCGGTCCCGCCCGATCATCAACACCCGGGACGAGCCGCACGCCGACGCCGAGCGGTTCCGCCGGCTGCACGTGATCGTCGGCGACTCCAACATGAGCGAGACCACCATGCTGCTCAAGGTCGGGGCCACCGACCTGGTGCTGCGGATGATCGAGGCCGGGGTGGTGATGCGCGACCTGACCCTGGAGAACCCGATCCGGGCGATCCGCGAGGTCAGCCACGACATGACCGGCCGCCGCAAGGTCCGGCTCGCCAACGGCCGCGAGGCCAGCTCGCTGGACATCCAGAAGGAGTACTACGGCAAGGCCAAGGACTTCGTCGACCGGCGGGGCGGCGACGAGCTGGCGCTGCGGGTGCTGGACCTGTGGGGCCGCACGCTGCGCGCGGTGGAGACCGGCGACCTCGACCTGGTCGCCCGGGAGATCGACTGGGTGACCAAGTACCAGCTCATCGAGCGCTACCGGCGCAAGTACGACCTGCCGCTGTCCTCGCCCCGGGTCGCCCAGCTGGACCTGGCGTACCACGACGTGCACCGCGGGCGGGGCCTGTACTACCTGCTGGAGAAGCGCGGCTCGGTCGAGCGGGTCACCCGTGACCTGGACATCTTCGAGGCCAAGTCGGTGCCGCCGCAGACCACCCGGGCCCGGCTGCGCGGCGAGTTCATCCGGCGGGCCCAGGAGAAGCGCCGTGACTTCACCGTCGACTGGGTCCATCTCAAGCTGAACGACCAGGCACAGCGGACCGTGCTGTGCAAGGACCCGTTCCGCTCCGTGGACGAGCGCGTCGACAAGCTCATCGCAGGCATGTGACCTGCACCCCTTCGGGGGTGACCAGCCGGTAATGTGTGCCCACGAGTCCCGGCCCCGTCACCCCCGAAGGACCTCGCCATGCGCCGTCTGACCTGGTTCGCCACCGCCGTGCTGGCCGCGCCGCTCGTGCTGGCCGCGTGCGGGGGCGGCGACGACGTCCCGGTCAAGGTGACGGGCGAGTTCGGCGAACGGCCGGAGGTGTCGTTCCCCAAGGACGCCGAGCCCGGCGACGACCTGAAGATGTCCACCCTCGTGAAGGGCGACGGCGCGGAGGTCCGCCAGGGCGACCTGGTGATCGCCTCCTACGCCGGGTACCGGTGGAACGCCTCCGGGCACAAGCTGGTCGCCGACAGCTACTCGGCCGCGCAGCCGGGCGCGTTCCCCTCCGGCAAGGTGATCCCGGGGCTGGACAAGGTGCTGGTCGGCCGCCGCACCGGCAGCCGGGTCGTGGCCGTCATCCCGCCCGAGGAGGGCTACGGGTCCCGGGGCGACACCCGGCACCAGGTCGGGCCGCGCGACTCGCTGGTGTACGTGCTGGACGTCCTGGCGACGTACCCGAACAGCGCGCAGGCCAAGGGGGCGCCCCAGCCCCCGCCCGACGCGCGGCTGCCCCGGGTGGCCGACGCCCCTGCGGGCCAGGCCCCGCAGGTGGCCGTGCCGCGCTCCGCGCCGCCCTCCACGCTCCAGGTCCGCACGCTGGTGCAGGGTTCGGGGCCCGCGGTGCGCTCCAACCAGCTCGCCGTGCTGCACTTCACCGGCGTGCTGTGGCGCACCGGCAGGACGTTCTACTCCACCTGGCAGGACGGCCGCCCCAGCGGGGAGGTCCTCGGCGTCGGCCGTGACATCAAGGCGTTCGACCAGGGGCTCGTCGGGCAGAAGGTCGGCAGCCGCATGCTGCTGGTCGTCCCGCCCCAGTGGGGGTACGGCACCAAGGGCCTGACGCACTACGGCATCAAGGGCACCGACACCCTGGTCTACGTCGTGGACATCCTCGGCGCGCACTGACGCCCGCCTCTAAGGACAACCACGGTTGTTCTTAGACTGGGCCGCGTGGACGACGTCGAGGCGATAGCGGCGCTGCGGGACCCGGTCCGGCGGCGGCTGTACGAGTACGTGGCCGTTCAGGACCACGAGGTGAGCCGCAACGAGGCCGCCGAGGCCCTGGGGCTGCAGCGCACCCTGGCCGCCTTCCATCTGGACAAGCTGGCCGAGGCGGGGCTGCTGGAGACCGCCGGGCGCAGGCTGACCGGCCGTTCCGGGCCGGGGGCCGGGCGTCCGGCCAAGCTGTACCGGCGGGCCTCCGGCGAGCGCACGGTGTCCCTGCCGCCGCGCGACTACCGCACCGCCGCCGAGCTGCTCGCCGAGGCCGCCGAGGAGGCCGAGCTGGACGAGCGGCTCCAGCGGGCCGCGCGCCGCCGGGGCCGGGAGCTGGGGCGCGAGGCGGGGCCGGTCGGCGGGCTGGACGAGGCCGAGGCGTTGCTGGCGCGCCGGGGCTACGAGCCCGTCCGGGAGGAGGGCGGGGTGCTGCGCATGCGCAACTGTCCCTTCCACGTGCTGTCGGAGCGGTTCCCGCCGCTGGTGTGCGGGATGAACCTGGCGATGCTGGAGGGCCTGTTCGAGGAGGTCCCGGACCTGGCGCCCCGGATGGACCCGCGGCCCGGCTGGTGCTGCACGGTGCTCGCCGATTCTAAAAACAATGAGACTTGACATAGAGATCGGAGGGATGGTCTGCTGGGCGGCATGAGCGACTTCCACCTGGCCCAGTTCAACGTCGCGCGCCTGCGGGCACCCCTGCACGGCCCCGAGATGGCCGACTTCATGGCGCTGCGCGACCCCCTCAACGCCCTGGCCGACGGCGCGCCCGGATTCGTGTGGCGGCCGGTGTCCCCGGTGGACGGGGCCGACGAGTGGCCCTACGGCCCCGACGTGCTGATCAACTACTCGGTCTGGGAGTCCCGGGACGCGCTGTGGGAGTACGCCTACCGCAGCGGGCACCTGGAGGCCATGCGCCGCCGCCGGGAGTGGTTCGAGCGCGTGGCGGAGGTCTACCAGGTGCTGTGGTGGATCCCGGCGGGGCACCGTCCGTCCGCCGAGGAGTGCGTCGAACGGCTCGAGCTGCTGCGCCGTGAGGGGCCCGGCCCGCTGGCGTTCGCCTTCCGCGACACCTACACGCCCGCCGACGCCCTCGCGGCGGCGACGGCGGCCTGAACACGCCCTACAGCAGGGAGGCGGTGTGCCGCCCGGCGGCGGCGGCGGTGAGGAAGTAGGCGAGGTCGCCGTCGAGGCGGCGGCCCATCGTGGACAGCCGGACGCCCCAGTCCCGCTCGGCGTCGCGCAGGACGTCCGCGAGCCCGTCGACCGGCACCCGGACCAGGTCGTGCCGGTCGGCCAGGGCGGCGGCCTGGCCGGACACCCGGGCCCCGAACTCCCCGGGCAGCTCGGGCACCACCACGTCCGCCCTGGCCAGGGCGACGCGCCCGTAGGCGGTGAGGCTGTGGTGGGACACCCCGACGTGCCGTTCGCGCCGGTCGCCCTCGCTGACCCGCAGGGAGGCGACCGGCCGTCCCGACAGCACGGCGGCGGCGTTGACGGCCTCGCCCGCCGCCACCCCGGAGAAGCCCCAGCGGGTGCCGGTGCCGAGGTTGCCCGGCCCCTGCGCGAGAACCACCACCTCGGCGTCCAGCACCAGGCGGGCGGCCAGCAGCCCGGTGTGGACGGTCACCGCCTCCAGGTCGCCGCCGAACGCCTGCCCCACCGTCACCGTGGCGGCCAGCGCCCCGGCGTCCTTCAGCTGCGCGATCGACATGGAGAACCAGGCGGGCAGCGCGCCCCCGTCGGGCATCACGTACACCACCCGGGTGCCCGGACGGGCGGCCAGCAGCCCGGCCAGGATCGGCGGCAGCGCCGAGTGCAGGTCGGCCACCACGACCGGCATCCCGTCCAGCGAGTCGGCCTCACGGAGCAGCTCGTGGTGGGGGGAGTCCTGCTCGTCGGCGCCCAGCAGGGTGGCCTGGAGGGGCGTGTACCGGGCCTTGACCAGGTGACCGGGACCCGACGGGTCGGGCGGCAGGCGGTCGGGCACCGCGACGACCATGGCGTACCCGCCGGTGCCCAGCCCCATCGCCAGGGCGGTGGTGTTGAGCAGCACCGTGTCGCCGGGCTCGGGGCGTCCCACCAGCGCCGGATAGGCCAGTGCGCGGGCCGCCTGGGTCTCGCCCTCGACGGCGACCTCCAGCTCGACCGCTCCCGGCCATTCGCGGCGAACGCGTTCCACCCTGCCTTTTCGCCATCGGATCACGCCGGAAACGGTAGCGTCTTGATCTGAGCTACGACGGTGGAACCCGGCGGACCGGGCCCGAGGATCGAGGTGGTGGCGTGTGTCGCGGCGCAAGACCGAGCGCCTGCTGAACCTGGTGGTGTGCCTGCTGGCCACCCGGCGCTATCTCACGGCCGAGCAGATCCGCCGGGCGGTGCCCGGCTATCCCGACTCCGGCGAGGCGTTCAAACGGATGTTCGAGCGCGACAAGGAGGAGCTGCGGGAGCTGGGCGTTCCGCTGGAGGTCGGCAGCGAGGACGGCGCGGGCGAGGCGGGGTACCGCATCCCGCCGCGCGACTACGAGCTGCCCGAGCTGCACCTGACCCCGGACGAGACCGCGGTGCTGGGCCTGGCCGCCCGGGTGTGGCAGCGCGCCAGCCTCGCCGAGGCCGCCTCCGGGGCCCTGCTGAAGCTGCGCGCGGCCGGCATCGAGGCCTCCGAGACCGACTCGCTGGGCATCGAGCCGCGGGTGGACACCGAGGAGCCCGCCTTCCCCGCGGTGTGGGAGGCGGTCAAGGACGGCCATCCGGTGGCCTTCGACTACCAGGGCGTCGGGCGCACCTCGGTGACCCGCCGCCACCTGGAGCCGTGGGGCGTGGTGAGCCGCCGGGGCCGCTGGTACGTGGTCGGCTTCGACACCGACCGGCAGGACACCCGGGTGTTCCGGCTCAGCCGCATCGTCGGCGACGTGACCCCCGACGGGCCCGCCGGGAGCGTGACCGTGCCCGAGGGCGTGGACGTCCGCGCGATCGCGTTCGAGCGCATCGAGCCGCCCGCCGAGTCCCGCCCGGCGACGGTGCGGCTGCGCGCCGGGGCGGCGCAGGGCCTGCGGCGCTGGGCGACCGGCGTGCGGCGGGCCGACGACGAGTGGGACGAGGCGACGCTGACCTTCGGGGAGGCCGAGCGCTTCGCGCCCTATCTGGCCAGGTTCGGCGGGGACGTGGTGGTGCTGGATCCCCCCGACCTGCGTGACGCGGTGATCCAGCACCTCAAGGCGGTGGTGGCGGTGAACGGCCGATGAGGCAGGCCCCGGCGCGGCACACGACCTCCAGCGACCGGCTCGCCCGGCTGCTGGCGCTGGTGCCGTACGTGATCAACCGGCACACGGTGGCGGTGGACGAGGCCGCCGCCGCGTTCGGCGTCAGCGAGAAGCAGCTGATCGACGACCTGAACCTGCTGTGGTGCGTGGAGCTGCGCGCCCCCGACCCGTACTGCCCGATCGACCTGTCCTACGAGGGCGGGGAGATCACGGTCAGCGAGGCCGAGTCGATCGCCCGGCCGCTGCGGCTGAAGGTCGACGAGGCCGGGGCGCTGCTGGTGGCGCTGCGGATGCTCGCCGAGATCGGCGACCCCCGTGACCGGGACGCGCTGAGCCGGGTGATCGCCAAGCTGGAGAACGCCTCCGGCGCCGCTGCGGCGGCGGTGGGCAGCCAGGTGGCGGTGCAGGTGGACGCGCCCGGCGCGCTGCCGGCCCGGGTCCGCGACGCCATCGCCCGGGGCCGCCGCCTGCACCTGACGTACTACGTGCCCGGCCGTGACGAGAACACCGAGCGCGACGTCGACCCGATGCGGCTGCTGGTGGTGGACGGCCAGACGTACCTGGAGGGCTGGTGCCGCCGCGCCGACGCGGTCCGGCTGTTCCGGCTCGACCGGATCGTGGAGCTGACCGTGCTCGACGAGCCCGCCGAGGTCCCGGCGGAGGCCGAGCCCCGCGACGTCAGCGCCGGGCGGCTGTTCCGGCCCTCGCCCGACGACATCCGGGTGACGTTCGAGCTGACCCCCGCGGGCCGCTGGGTCGCCGACTCCTATCCGTGCGAGAGCGTGGAGGAGCTGGGCGAGGGACGGCTGCGGGTGGTGCTGCGCACGCCGGACAAGCGCTGGGTGCGGGGCCTGGCGCTGCGGCTGGGCGACCAGGGCCGGATCACCGGCCCGGCGGAGCTGACCGAGGCGGTCCGCGAGGACGCCGCCCGTGCCCTGGCCCGGTACGAGACCGCCGCGCCCTGAGCCTCCCCGGAGGTGAGATCGACGCGACGCCGGGTGGGCTGTCGCCTCCGGAGGTGATTCGCTACCGTGGCGATCGTGGGTTGGGCTCAGGTCTTCGTCGGGGTGGCCTTCGCGGGCCTGCTCGTGCTCGCGGCGTGCTCGTTCCGCGTTTTCCTCGCGGTGCGGGGGCTGGGGCGTGAACTCGAACGCACCCGGCGGCGTCTGGAGCCCAAACAGTCGGCGCTGAGCGATGAACTCCGCAGATTGCGGGACGCCCAGGAGTCCGGCACCGTCCAGGACGGCGTACGATCGTCATGAATGGCACCTGCTGAAGAGGTATGACATGGCTGGACTTGGCTGGACCGAAATTCTGATCATCCTCGCGGTGGTCATGCTGCTGTTCGGGTCGGCGAAGCTCCCACAGCTCGCCCGGTCCCTGGGCAAGTCCGCGCGCATCCTGAAGGCGGAGACCAAGGGCCTGCGCGAGGACGACGACGAGAGCCCCAAGCAGCAGGCCCAGGCCGCCCCGCAGCAGCCGCCGGCGCCCCAGTACGCCCCGCCGCCGCAGGGCCAGCTGCCGTCCGGGCAGCCGATCCAGGGCGTGCCCGTCGACCCGAACCAGGCGCGCAACACGCACTGATCACCCCCGTCCGGCGAAGGTGCGGTCCGAGAACCGATGATGAAACTGAGCAGGCGGCGGCCGGCCGACCCCGAGGGTCGCATGCCGCTCATGGACCATCTCCGTGAGCTGCGCAGCAGGCTCCTCAAGGCGATGCTCGGCCTGGTCGCCGGGATGGTTCTCGGCTTCGTGATCTTCGACCCGGTCTGGGAGTTCCTCCAGCAGCCCTACTGCGAGCTGGACGCCGCCTACCGGGCCAGCGGCGGGCGGGAGTGCAACCTCTACACCAACGGGCTGACCGAGGGCTTCTTCCTGCGGATCAAGATCGCCCTGATGATCGGGGCGGTCGTGTCGTCCCCGGTCTGGCTGTACCAGCTGTGGGCGTTCATCGCCCCCGGCCTGTACCGCAAGGAGCGCCGCTGGACGTACACGTTCATGGCGGCGGCGGTGCCGCTGTTCGCGATGGGCGCGGTGCTGTCCTACATCACCCTGGACAAGGGCCTGAGCATCCTGCTCGGCTTCGTGCCCGACGACACGGTCCCGCTGGTCACGGTCACCAGCTACCTCAACTACGCCACGGCCATGCTGCTGGTGTTCGGGCTGGCCTTCGAGCTGCCGCTGGTCGTGGTGATCCTCAACCTGGCCGGGGTGCTGACCTCCCAGCGGATCCGCCGCTCGCAGCGGATGATCATCTTCGGGATCTTCGTGTTCGCGGCGGTCGCCACGCCCAGCGCCGACCCGTTCACCATGATGGCGCTGGCGCTGCCCACCGTCGTGCTGTTCGAGGTGTCGGCGTTCCTGGCGTTCCTGAACGACCGGCGGCGGGCGCTGCGCCCCGACCCCTACGGGGATCTGGCCGACGACGAGGCGTCGCCGCTGGACCTGGAGAAGATCGACGCCGAGCTGGAGGAGAGCGCCGAGCGGGGCGAGCCCGCCCGCTGACGGCCGCCGCGCGCCCGGAATCCGATTGTGAACCGGGCCGTTCCAAACCATAGGCTCGACATCATGAGTTCCCCTGGCACGACGCCCGCCGAGCGGTATGCCGCGCACCGCGCGCGCACCCGCGACCATGGCCCCGCGCTGCTGGACTTCCAGAGCCTGTACGACTTCGGGCTGGACGCCTTCCAGCTGGAGGCGTGCCGGGCGCTGGAGGCCGGGCGGGGCGTGCTGGTGGCCGCCCCCACCGGGTCGGGCAAGACGGTGGTGGGGGAGTTCGCCGTCCACCTGGCGCTGGCCGGCGGGCAGAAGTGCTTCTACACCACGCCGATCAAGGCGCTGTCCAACCAGAAGTACGCCGACCTGGTCCGCCGGTACGGTCCGTCCAAGGTGGGGCTGCTCACCGGCGACAACAGCGTCAACGGCGAGGCCCCGATCGTCGTCATGACGACCGAGGTCCTGCGCAACATGCTGTACGCGCAGTCGCACACCCTCACCGGCCTGGGCTTCGTGGTGATGGACGAGGTGCACTACCTCGCCGACCGGTTCCGCGGGGCGGTCTGGGAAGAGGTCATCATCCACGTCCCGGACTCGGTGCGGATCGTGGCGCTGTCGGCGACGGTCTCCAACGCCGAGGAGTTCGGCGAGTGGCTGCACGCGGTGCGCGGCGACACCGCCGTGATCGTCGACGAGCACCGGCCGGTGCCGCTGTTCCAGCACATGCTGGTCGGCAACCGCCTGTACGACCTGTTCGTCGACACCGGCGACCCGTCCGCCCGGCCGAAGATCAACCCGCAGCTGCGCAACATCGCGGTGGACGAGGTCCGCCGCGCCAAGATCAACCAGAGCCGGCGCAACGGCCGCAAGCGGATCGCGCGGCCCCCGCGGTTCCGCCCCCCGGCCCGCCCGGACGTGATCGAGCGGCTCGACCGGGCCGGGCTGCTCCCGGCGATCACCTTCATCTTCAGCCGGGCGGGCTGCGACGGGGCCGTCATGCAGTGCCTGTACGCGGGACTGCGGCTGACCTCCCGGGAGGAGGCCGAGGAGATCCGGGCGCACGTCGAGCTGCGCACCGCCGACCTGAACGACGAGGACCTGCGGGTGCTCGGGTACGACGACTGGCTGGCCGGGCTGGAGCGGGGCATCGCCGCCCACCACGCCGGGATGCTGCCGACGTTCAAGGAGATCGTCGAGGAGCTGTTCACCCGGGGCCTGATCAAGGCGGTGTTCGCCACCGAGACGCTGGCGCTG
This sequence comes from Thermomonospora sp., assembly GCA_036258615.1. Taxonomy (GTDB): domain Bacteria; phylum Actinomycetota; class Actinomycetes; order Streptosporangiales; family Streptosporangiaceae; genus Thermomonospora. The sequence goes on from DATADI010000603.1 coordinate 9,677, forward strand.
GGCATCAACATGCCGGCCCGCACGGTGGTGATCGAGAAGCTCGACAAGTGGAACGGCGAGGCCCACACCGACCTGACCCCGGGCGAGTACACGCAGCTCACCGGGCGGGCCGGGCGGCGCGGCATCGACGTCGAGGGCCACGCGGTGGTGATCTGGTCGCCGGGGATGGACCCGTTCTCGGTGGCGGGCCTGGCGGGCACCCGCACCTACCCGCTGAACTCCAGCTTCCGGCCGTCGTACAACATGGCGGTCAACCTGGTCGGCGCGGTCGGCCGCGACCGCGCCCGCACCCTGCTGGAGGAGTCGTTCGCCCAGTTCCAGGCCGACCGGGCGGTGGTCGGCCTGGCCCGGCAGGTGCACCGCAACGAGGAGGCCCTCGACGGGTACCGCGAGGCGGCCACCTGCCATCTGGGCGACTTCATGGAGTACGCCGGGCTGCGCCGGGCCCTGTCGGACCGGGAGGCCGAGCTGGCGCGGGAGCGGTCCACCGCCCGTAAGGCCGAGGCGGTGCGGTCGCTGGAGCGGCTGCGGCCCGGCGACGTGATCGTCGTCCCGTCGGGGCGGCGCGCGGGCCTGGCGGTGGTGCTGGACCCGGGCCTGGGCAAGCGGTCCGACGGGCCCGCCCCGCTGGTGCTCACCGCCCAGCGGTCGGTGCAGCGGCTGTCGGTGCTGGACTTCCCCCGTCCGGTCGAGCCGGTGGAGCGGATCCGCATCCCGCGCTCGTTCAGCCCGCGCAGCCCGCAGCAGCGCCGTGACCTGGCCTCCACGCTGCGCAACAAGGTGCCCGACGAGGCGGTCAAGGCGCACGGCGGGGGCCGCCGGGGCGGCGGCGCGGCGGCGGGCGACGACGCCGAGATCGCCCGGCTGCGCCGCGAGCTGCGGCAGCACCCGTGCCACGGGTGCCCCGAGCGCGAGGACCACGCCCGGTGGGCCGAGCGGTACTTCCGCCTGGAGCGGGAGACCGGGTCGCTGCGCCGCCGGGTGGAGGGCCGCTCGCAGGTGATCGCGCGGACGTTCGACCGGGTGTGCGGGGTGCTGGAGCAGCTCGGCTACCTGGAGGGCGACACCGTCACCGACGAGGGCCGCCGGCTGGGCCGCATCTACAACGAGCTGGACCTGTTGACCGCCGAGAGCCTGCGCGCGGGCCTGTGGGAGGACCTGGAGCCCGCCGAGCTGGCCGCGTGCGTGTCCGCGCTGGTGTACGAGTCCCGTCAGCCCGACGACGCCTCCGCGCCCCGCACGCCGCCGGGCACGGCGCGCGACGCGCTGGGCGCGATGGTGCGGCTGTGGGGCGAGCTGGACGCGATCGAGAAGGACAACCGGGTGTCGTTCCTGCGCGAGCCCGACCTGGGGTTCGCCTGGACGGCCTACCAGTGGGCGCAGGGCCGGGGGCTCGACGAGGTGCTGCTGGAGGCCGGGATGACCGCCGGTGACTTCGTGCGGGCGGTCAAGCAGCTCATCGACCTGCTCGGGCAGGTCGCCGACGCCGCGCCCGAGGGCAGCCGGATCCGCCGGACCGCGGGCAAGGCGATGGACGCGATGCGGCGCGGCGTGGTCGCCTACAGCTCCGTCACCTGACCGGAACCCCTGTCTTACTATGTAAAGGGGCGGGCTGGAACAGCGGGTGCGTTTGCTTCGTGATCTCGTGGACATGCCGGGGGTGCGCGCCCTTCCCGGCGTGCACCCTCGAGTTTCCGGAGGTCATGATGTTCGCGGTCGTCGCGGCGATCGTCTTCGGTCTGGCCCTGCTGTTCGACCTCGCCGACATCCAGTCCGACCCGTTCGACTACGCCACCCTCGTCACCCTGGGGCTGCTGTTCGTGGCCCTGCACCTGGCCGGGCTCGGCGGCGCCGCCCCCACGTCGTGGCGGGGCCGGAGCCGGGCGCGGCGCCGCTGAGCGTCGCGCTCAGCCGTCCCCGCGCACGATCTTGTCACCGGCCACCACGTCGCCGTGCACGGTGACGTTCCCGTAGAAGGCGATGCCCTGGGCCCGCGCCCCCGGATCGGGCGGCGCGGGCCGTACCGTGCCGTGCACGTGCCGGGTGTCGTCGGCCTGCGGCGGAGGCGCGGGGACGTCCACCTCGCCGCGCAGCGCGGGGGTCCCGGCGGGGGAGTGCGGCAGGTGCACCCAACCGCGCGCCCTGGTCTCCTTGACCGTGACGTCGGCGGGCCAGAACGCCCCGGGGTCGACCACGCCGTCGGAGTGGCGGATCACGCTGTCGTAGAAGTAGTCCGAGGCGATCGCCGCCAGGTCGTCCCCGGAGTCGGCCAGCGCCCGTTTCAGCACCGGCGCGTCCAGCAGCCGGAACAGGTGGTTGACCGCCGTGCCCGCCAGCCCGTGCGCGTCGCGGTGGACCTCCCCGATGTGCACCGCGACCCGCAGCCGCAGGACGTGCGGGTCGGGCGCCGACCGGTTGTGCCGCCGCAGCCGCCGCGCCAGCCGGTCCAGCAGCGGGTCGACCACGGTCACCGACGGCATCCGGGCCGGGACGATGACGAGCATGCCGTCGCCGCGGTCCTCGTGCAGGCACTCGTCCCAGCCGAGCAGGCAGTCGTCGAACGCTCCGGGCACCACGCCGTACAGCGCCTCACGGACCGCGAGCTGGACCCGGTCGTCGCGGGAGGGATGGGTGAACCCGGCGACGTCGGCGGCGAACAGGACGCAGTGCTGGGAGCGGTGCGGCCCGTGACCGGGCAGCCCGCCGGGCCGGGCGGGCAGCTCACCGGACCCGTCCGCGAAGACGTTCACCGCCCACCCCCGGCCTCGTGTGCGTCCGTCCGAGAGCGTAGGCCCTCACGGGCGACGGGGTCCACCGGCGGTGACGCGGGAGCCGGTGCCCTCGGCAAGGGGGGAGTGGGGCTGTGAGCCCGGCCGCGGGCACCGGCCCGCTCTTCGACCGGCCGCGGGACGTCCGTCACCCGCCATGGTCCGCCGGGGGCACCGGCGGGCTCTGTGTCACCTGACACACACCGGTCAGGCGCGTTCGGCCAGCGCGTTGAGGAGGCGGTTGACCGGACTGGCGAGGTTCCACTCGTCGGCGAGGGCCAGGAGCGTCTCGGGGTCGCGGGGCGTGGCGGGCAGCGCGTCGTCCAGCGCGTCCAACTCGGGAGCGTCGATGTCGGTGACCACCTTGACGACGGTCTCGGCCGCGGCCAGGTAGTCGCGGGCGGCGGCGAGCTTGAGGCGGCTGCCCGCCGGGAAGCCCTCGGTGGTGCCCGCGTCCAGCGCCGCCAGGATGCCGTCGACCGACCCGAACCGGGTGACCAGCGCGGCGGCGGTCTTGTCGCCCACCCCGGGCACCCCGGGCAGCCCGTCGCTGGGGTCGCCGCGCAGGGTGGCGTAGTCGCCGTAGGCGCGCCCGGGGATGCCGTACTTGGCGGCGACCTCCTTCTCGCCCATCACCTGGAGGTTGCGGATGCCGCGCGCCGTGTAGAGCACCTGCACCGGCCCGCGCTCGTCGACGAGCTGGAACAGGTCGCGGTCGCCGGTGACGATGTCGACCGCGCCGCCCTCGGCCGCGCAGCGGGTGGCCAGGGTGCCGATGACGTCGTCGGCCTCGTAGCCGGGGACGCCCGCGCGGACCAGGCCGACCGCGTCGAGCACCGCGTCGATGAGCGGCAGCTGCGCCGCCAGCGGGTCGGGGGTCTGGTCGCCGCCGTCCTCGGCGACCCGGTGCGCCTTGTACGACGGCAACGCCGCCACCCGGAACGCCGGCCGCCAGTCGGCGTCCATGCAGCACACCAGCCGGGCGGGGGAGCGGTCGCGGACCAGCCGGGCGATCATGTCGACCAGCCCGCGGACCGCGTTGACCGGGGTGCCGTCCGGCGCGGTCACCGACTCGGGCACGCCGAAGAACGCCCGGAAGTACAGCGACGGCGTGTCGAGCAGCATCAGCGCACTCATGGAGGCCATCGTGCCACGCCCCGCCGACAACCCCGGGACACCCCGCCGCCCCCCGCCGGTCACGGCGGCCCCGGGTCCTTGGGATCCTGGGAGGGTCCCGACGAACGAAGGATCGTGATCTCGATGAACCCGGATGTGACGACGGAGTTGTATCCGCCCGCGCGCCTGGCGCGCGTCCAGGAGGCCACCGCCGCTGCGGGGCTCGGGGCCCTGCTGCTGACCCCGGGGCCCGACCTGCGGTACGTGACCGGCTACGACGCGATCCAGCTCGAGCGGCTGACCTGCCTGGTGGTGCCGGGCGAGGGCGAGCCGTTCCTGGTGGTGCCCCGGCTGGAGCTGCCCGCGGCGCAGGCGTCCCCGGCGGGGGCGCTGGACGTGGAGCTGGTGCCCTGGGACGAGACCGACGACCCGTTCGCGCTGGTCGCCCGGCGGCTGCCCGGCGACGTGGCGGCGGTCGGCGTCGCCGACCGGATGTGGGCGGTGATGGCGCTGCGGTTCGGCGACGCGCTGCCGGGCGTCCGGCAGGTGCCCGCCGGGCGGGTGCTGCGGGAGCTGCGGATCCGCAAGAGCCCGGCGGAGGTCGCGGCGCTGCGCGAGGCGGGCGCGGCCATCGACCGGGTGCACCGGCAGGTGCCGGGGATGCTCAAGGCGGGCCGCACCGAACGCGAGGTCGGCCGGGACATCGCCGAGGCCATCGTGGCCGAGGGCCACGCCATGGTCGACTTCGTCATCGTAGGCTCCGGCCCCAACGCGGCCAGTCCCCACCACGAGCTGTCGGACCGGGTGATCCAGCCGGGCGACCCGGTGGTGGTGGACATCGGCGGCACCATGCCGAGCGGCTACTGCTCCGACGAGACCCGCAACTACTGCGTGGGCGAGCCGCCCGCCGAGTACCTCGCCTACTACGGGGTGCTGCGCCGGGCGCAGCAGGCGGCGTGCGAGGCGGTCCGGCCCGGCGTGACCCCGGAGGCGGTGGACGCCGCCGCGCGCGAGGTCATCGCCGACGCCGGGTACGGGGAGTTCTTCTTCCACCGCACCGGGCACGGCATCGGCCTGGAGACCCACGAGGACCCGTACATCGTGGCGGGCAACACCGAGCCGCTGGAGCCGGGCATGGCGTTCTCCGTCGAGCCGGGCATCTACCCCGGTGAGCACGGGGCCCGCATCGAGGACATCGTGGTGTGCACCGAGGACGGCCACGAGCGGATGAACCACGTGGACCGCGGCCTCGTCGTGATCGACTGACCCGCGCCGCGCCGAAGGGCGGGGGCCTCCCGGAGCGGGGGCCTCCGCCCTTCGCGCTGAATAACGATCTCTTTACGAACCCTTGAGCGGCGGCATGACGGTTGCGGCGCCGGACAAAGGAGGAGTACGCCTTTACGTGTTCCGCCGGGGTTACGCGCGGATGTCCCCGGAGTTGCGGTCGAACGAAGGAGACGTCGTGGCCGAGGTCGTCCTGGCAGGAGTGGGCAAGGTCTACCCCGACGGAACGCGCGCGGTCGACGACCTGAACCTGGACATCGCCGACGGGGAGTTCCTGGTCCTGGTGGGGCCGTCCGGCTGCGGCAAGACGACCGCGCTGCGGATGGTCGCGGGCCTGGAGGACATCTCCGAGGGCGAGGTCAGGATCGGCGGCCGGGTGGTCAACCGGGTGCCCGCCCGCGACCGGGACGTGGCGATGGTGTTCCAGAGCTACGCCCTGTACCCGCACCTGTCGGTCCGCGACAACATCGGGTTCGGGCTGTCGCTGCGCAAGGTCCCCAAGGCGGAGATCCGCGCCAAGGTCGAGGAGGCCGCCGGGCTGCTGGGCCTGACCGACCACCTGGACCGCAAGCCCCGCAACCTGTCGGGCGGCCAGCGGCAGCGGGTGGCGATGGGCCGGGCGATCGTCCGGCAGCCGCAGGCGTTCCTGATGGACGAGCCGCTGTCGAACCTGGACGCCAAGCTGCGCGTGCAGATGCGCGCCGAGATCGCCCGCATCCAGCGCGACCTGGGCGTCACCACGATCTACGTCACCCACGACCAGACCGAGGCGATGACCCTCGGCGACCGGGTCGCGGTGATGAAGAAGGGGGTGCTCCAGCAGGTCGCGCCTCCCCAGGAGCTGTACGACCGGCCCGTGAACCTGTTCGTCGCCGGGTTCATCGGCTCGCCCGCGATGAACCTGCTGCAGGGCACCCTGCGCGACGGTGACGGCGGGCTGCGCGTGGAGTTCCGCACCGGGTCGCTGACGCTGCCCCGGGAGGTGCTGGGGGAGCGCCCGGCGCTGGAGTCCTACGCCGGCCGGCCGGTCGTCGCCGGGATCCGGCCCGAGGACATGGAGGACGCCGAGCTGCGCGACGGCGACGAGGGCGCCCGGCTCACCTCGACGGCCGACCTGGTCGAGGCGATGGGCTCCGACGTGCTGGTGCACTTCGCGGTGGACGCCGACCGCGTCGAGACCGAGGACACCAGGGAGCTGGCCCGGGACGCGGGCGCCGACCCGCTGCACGCCCGGGGCCCGGCGGGCACGCCGGTGGTCGCCCGGTTCAGCCCCCGGACGCGGGTCAAGGTGGGCGACCCGGTGACCGCGCAGGTCGACACCGGGCGACTGCACTTCTTCGATCCCGAGACAGGCGCGTCGATCTGGGACTCGGCGCGGCCTTCCCCGAGGAGGGAATCGTGATGAGGGCGGAAGAACATCGGATCGGCCGTCGCCGGCTGCTCGGCGCGGCGCTGGCGGCCGGGCTGGCCGTCAGCACGGCGGCGGCCTGCGGCGGGGACGACGACGGCGGTCCCGCGGGCGGCGGAGTGCTCAAGGGCCAGACGGTGACCGTCGCCGCGATCTGGACCGGCTCCAACGAGGGCGCCAAGTTCAAGAAGGTCCTCGACGCGTTCAGCGAGCGCACCGGCGCCAAGGTGCGGTACACCCCCACCGGTGACAACGTCGCGGCCTACCTGGGGTCGCGGGTGGACGGCAAGGCGCCGCCGGACGTGGCGCTGCTGCCGCAGCAGGGCGTGCTGGTGGAGTTCGCCAAGAAGGGCTGGATCAAGCCGCTCGGCCCCGAGGCGCAGGCGGCCGTGAAGCAGAACTTCTTCAAGGTCTGGCAGGACCTCGGCTCCCACGACGGCACCCTGTACGGCGTCTACTTCAAGGCGTCCAGCAAGTCCACCGTCTGGTACCGCAAGCAGGCGTTCGCCGACGCGGGCATCACCACGCCGCCCGCGACCTGGGCCGACTTCGTCAAGACGGCGCAGACCCTGTCGGACTCCGGGGCCACCCCGCTGGCCATCGGCGCGGCCGACGGGTGGGTGCTGACCGACTGGTTCGAGAACGTCTACCTCTCGGTGGCCGGGCCCGACAAGTACGACCAGCTGTCCCGGCACGAGATCAAGTACACCGACCCGACCGTCAAGGAGGCGCTGCGCCGGCTCGCCGAGCTGTGGGGCAAGCAGAACCTCCTGGCCGGCGGGTCCCGGGGGGCGCTGCAGACCGAGTTCCCCGCCTCGGTCCCGGCGGTGTTCGGCGACGCGCCCAAGGCCGCCATGCTCCCCGGCGCCGACTTCGTCGCCTCGGAGATCACCAGCGCCACCAAGGCCAAGATCGGCACGGACGCCGACTTCTTCCCCTTCCCCGCCGCGGGCGCCAGGCCCCCGGTCGTGGGCGCCGGTGACGCCGCGGTCGCGATGAAGGACTCCAAGGGCGCGCAGGAACTGCTGAAGTTCCTCGCCTCCCCGGAGGCCGCCAAGGTGTGGGCCGAGCAGGGCGGCTTCATCTCCCCGAACAAGGCCCTGGACCTGGCCAGCTACCCCGACGAGGTCCAGCGGCGCATCGCCAAGGCCGTCATCGACGCCGGTGACACGTTCCGCTTCGACATGTCCGACCTGGCCCCGGCCGCGTTCGGCGGCACCAAGGGCTCGGGCGAGTGGAAGATCCTCCAGGACTTCCTCGCCAACCCCTCGGACGTCGACGGCACCGCCGAGAAGCTGGAGCGCGCCGCCGCCGACGCGTTC
>DATADI010000604.1:0-7857 GCA_036258615.1 Thermomonospora sp.
CCCCGGGTTTCGGACGGCAGGAAATTACGGTCGTAGGTGCCGACGGACGGCAGCCCGGCGACCACGAGCGCCGCCATCGTCCGGGTGGTTCCGGTGAGCCTCGCGAACTCCTCGACGGCCTCGGGGAACCAGGGCGCCGGACCACGTGCGGCCCCTTCGGCGAGCACCGCGTCGAGCCGCTCGGCCTCCTCCGGCGTCCCGACCGGGGCCGACGACCGCACCGTGTAGGGGGCGGGCACGTCGAACCGGCCCGCCGGGTCGTGGAACAGCGCCGTGAACTCCACACCGTTGTCCTGGTGCTCGGAGTCGAAGAAGGCCAGGAACGCCCCGTCGCCCAGTGGCAGCAGTGCGATCAGGGAGCCGTCGCGCCAGTCGCCGGACGGGGTGGTGAGCACCGACCTGTCGAGGAACAGCCGGAACATGCGCCACCGGTCCGACCCGACGAGCCCCATCCTCCTGAACTCGCGCAGCAGGTCGCCCAACGCCTCCCGGTGTTCCTCGGCGGTGAGCCCGATCACGGCCCGGTACGCCAGCGCCGCGCACCCGTCGAGCAGCGGCACCCACGGCAGCCGGGACCAGGGCAGCGGCTCGCCGTCGAGGTGGATGCCCTCGGTGGCGGTCTCGACGTCCCTGGCCGCCGCCATGGCCCGCAACTGGGCGAGGACGTTGGTGTCCTCCTCCGCGTTGTACCAGTAGGCGTTCCCGGTACCGGCCAGACCGTTGACGGCGTCGTGCAGCAGCCTGTCGGCGGGACCGGACGGACCCTCGTCGGGGATGCCGGTCGTGAGGGCCCGTTCCAGCCGTTCGGCCGTGGCGTCCAGCAGCTCCTGCTGGGCGGCGGCGTACTTGAGGATCCCCACCACCCCGGCGCGCAGGGCCTCGTGGGTGATGTCCGGCAGCAGCGTGCGGACGGTTTCGGTCAGGTCCTCGCCATCGGACACGGCCGCCTTGAGCAGCGCGCCCACGGTGGCGTCGTCGATCCGGCGCAGCGCCGCCGAACCCCGGGGGTCGCGGGGACGCAGGCAGTGCCAGTACCGCAGCGGCGGCAGGATCGCCGTACCCTCCCCGAACGGGCCGGGGGCCCCGTCCGTACGGGCCACGGACGTGATGACGCCCTCCGCGTCGCGCAACTCGACCTGGTAGTGACCGGCGACCGCCGTGCGGGGCCGGTCGTCGCCGGGCACGAACAGCACCGTCGCCTCCCAGCCCCCGTCGGGCACCGGGACGGTGTCCCCGGCGAGGGTCTCGCCGCGCTGGGTGCCGTCGGGCAGGCGCACGACCCGCCAGCCGAGCAGCCCGTTCACCGGAGCGCCGACCGGCGTCGCCTCGGTCGTGGAGACCGGCACCAGCCGGCCGTAGACGAACGAGGTGTCCGGGGGGAGGTCGGAGAAGAAGGCGGGCTTGCTGCGACGGCCGCGTGCCCCGCTCGCCGGGTCGTACTCGTACCAGTCGTGCACGGTGCCGTCCCAGTGCCACACCCAGTACCCGGTGCCGTCGGTGACGAGGTGCAGGTCCTGGGGCAGCGCGGTGTCGCCCCGGTGCAGCACGCCGCCCCCGGTGGCGCGCCCGCCGCCGGGCAGCGGCAGCGAGACGGGGCCTCCGCTGAGGTACCAGTTCATGCGGGTGCCCCGGGTCATGGAGCCCTGCATCGGCTGGGGCCGGTCGGCGGCGGTGTGCCAGTAGCCCATCAGGTCGTGGTCGCGCCGCGCGGACCTCCAGTGCACCAGCAGCTCACCGTCCACGTAGTGGAACCCCGGGTCGCCGGAGGTGTCGTTCGCCGGGATGCGCAGGTCGTGCGTCAGCACGGTGCCGTCCGCGTCGATCACCCGCGCCTGCGTGCGGCTGCCCACCACCAGGTACGGCCACGCCTCGGCGACGATCAGGGCGTCCACGTCCTTGGGGGCGACCAGCGCGGTCGCCGCCTCCTCCCAGGCGGGCCACACCAGCTCGTCGAACAGGCCGGTGCGCAGGGTCCGGGCGACGATCGCGGCCAGGTCGGCGTTCGCGGCGGCGCGGACCTCGTCCTCGGCCAGCGCCAGCACGTCGCCGGGCAGCCAGCCGAGCCGTTCGAGGGCGTCCGGCAGCTTCGGCAGGCCCACGGCGGCCGAGCGGCGGGCGACCTCGGCCATCCAGGACGCCAGCAGCGGCCGCCCGCCCGGGGAGTCCGCCAGCGCCCGCAGCGTGCGGCGCCCCCACTGGTCGTCGGAGATGTGCTCGGCGCCCTGGTGGAACGGGCGGCGCCACCTCGGGTCGGCCGCGACCGCCGTCAGGTCGCGGCGGTCCTCCTGCTCGGCCCACCGCTTCAGGGCGAACGAGTGCCCGACGGCCGGGTCGGCGACCGGGACGTCCAGCGTGAGCAGCAGGTCGAGCAGGTTCAGGTCGCTGGGGATGCGGAACGGCGCGTCACGGTCGGCCAGCTCGGCGCGCAGCCGACCGGCCATCCGCTCGACCAGTCCGTACAGCGCGGGCGGCGGCGGGTCGGCGTACCACCCGGTGCCGACGAAGGTCAGGAAGCGCTCCAGCCAGCCCGCGGAGCCGTCCTCGCACCGCGCCTCCTCGGGCACCGCGCCGGGGTCGCACAGCGCGGCGGTGGCCCCGGACTCCTCCAGGATCTCCAGCCACAGCTCCGGCAGGCCGTCGTCGTGCGCGGGCATCAGCCGCAGCAGCGCGCCGCGCACCTCGGGCCGCTGCCGGGCGAGCGCCACGATGGTCGGGCGGTGCGCCTTCCACCAGCCCTTGGGGGCGCGTGCCGTCGCCGGGAGCGCGAGCATCTCGAGGACGTGCTCGCGCTGGACCTCGTCGGTGTCCTGGCCCGCCGCCCTGGCCAGCCGGCGCAGGTCGTTGGCCATCTGCACGGACGGCGCGAGGCCGCCCGCCGTGCGCCGGGCGCACAGCCGCAGGAAACGGCGCAGCGCCTCGTCGGCGGGCACCCGGGCGGCCAGCTCCCGGGCGTACCCGGACAGCGCCTTCACCGGCAGCGCCCCGGCCAGCGCGAACTCCAGGAACACCCCGTCGAGCCGTTCCTCGTCGATCGGGAGCCCGTACTCGACCTCGGCCTGCCGGGCGCGGGTGAACATCCGGGCGGCGAACGTCGGGTTCTCCACCGCGAGGAACTCCCGACCCGCCTGCTCATAGAAGGTGGGCAGGAAGTGCGGCACCGCCGCCGCGAGCCGTTCGGCCAGCTCCAGGTACGCCTCCAGCGCGGCCTGCGGCTTGGACTTGGCGCGCCGCGCGGTGTGCTCCATCTCCGGGACGACCGCCAGCGCGTGGTGGCCGTCCTCGGGGTGGTGCACCAGGACCCATTCGGGGAAGCCCAGCGCCACCCGGGGCCCCAGGCCGACCACCGCCGGCTCGCCCACCGGCTCCAGCCCCAGGAACCCGGCGGCCAGGTCCTCCGCCGCGCCCAGCTCGTCGGCCACCAGCCGGACCACCACCCGGTCGTCCAGCACCGGGTGCCGGTACGCGCGGGCCGTCAGCGGCACCGCCCGGTCGCCCGCGCCCTCGGTGCCGGGGGCGAGCACCGCCCCGGCCGCGAGCAGCTCCTCCGCCTCGCTCATGCCGCCGAGCCCTCCTCGATCCGCCGGCCCGCGTACAGGGCCGAGGCCATCCGCATCCCCTCCGACCAGGCCACCGGGCCGACCTCGCGCAGCCGGATCGCCCGGCCGTCGGGGTCGTGCCACGACAGCCCGCCGGTCTCGGTCTCGCCGTCCCAGTACGGCTCGCCGATCCACACCGACGCCTCGACCGTCCGCCCGCCGTCGCGGACGCGGGCGGTGGCGTACCCGCCGGACACCCGGTAGCCGAGGGACGTGGCGCGCGCCGCCAGCCCGAACCGCGAGGGGAACCTGCCGCCCGCGAACTCCTTCACGGTGGTGGCGCGTTCCTCCAGCTCGTCGTCTCCGGGCTTGCGCCAGGTGGCCCGGTAGATCTGCTCGACCCGCTGCGTCACGCCCAGCTCGGCGGCGAACTCGCGCAGCTCGTCCAGGTCGGGCAGCAGCACCGGATGCGGGAGCAGCACCGTCGGCGGCGACAGCCGTACCGTCTCGCCGTCCAGGTTGACCACGCGCAGCTCGCCGGACTCGCTCGCGTCCCGCAGGAAGCCCACGTCGTCGGGGTCGTCGCCGACCACGGCGAGGTCGTACAGCGCCGACCGCCACGCCTCGTCGGCCCACACCCGGCCGAGCAGCCCGGTCGGCACCGGCAGGGCGGACACCATCCACTCGTCGATCCGCGCCACGCACGCCGCGGCGTGCCGGTCGAGCCACTCGGCGAGCCGCCGCAGCCGCTCGACCTCGGGATGGTCCCGCAGCGCCTTCGGCAGCGACTTCAGCCGCCGCCCCGCCGCCCGGCCCGAGGTGGCCCGTGCCGCCACCCGGCCCTCCACCAGGGCGACCTCGTACCCGTCGCCCGCCGCAAGCCAGCCCACCGGGGCCCACCTCTCCCTGCGTCCGTGTGCCATGCCACCGCATGCGCGAACACGGCCGTCTCCAGGAGGGATGCCGAGGAACGCACCGGAGGCCCGATGACGCCTTCCGCGGTGGTGATCAGCAACCTACTGGGGGGCGCCGACAAACGACGGGATCTCGGGCAACCCGGACGGCGTCTCCTGCGCGGCACCGGCCTCGGCCGACGGCCGGGCCCGCCGCCCGGCCGACCGGGCGGCGGGCCCTGGGGTGGTCACAGGCCGAGGGTCTCGGCGGCGCGGCGGGTGCCCTCCAGCCGGGCGGCGATCTTGGCGAACGCGGTGTCGCGGGAGGTGGAGGTGTCGTCGGCGAACGGGGAGAACCCGCAGTCGTCGCAGGTCCCGAGACGGTCGGCGGGCAGGTGGCGGGCCGCCGCCAGGACCCGGTCGTGCACCTGCGCGGGGGTCTCCACGACCGGGTCGATCGGGTCGGTGACGCCGACGAAGATCCGGGCGGCGGGCGGCAGGTGCTCGGCGATGACGGCGAGGACCTTCTCCGGGTCGGGCTCGCCGGCCAGCTGCACGTAGAAGGCGCCCGCGTGCAGCCGGAACAGCTTCGGCAGCAGGGCGGCGTAGTCCACGTCGAGGCTGTGGGTGGAGTCCTGGTCGCCGCCCGGGCAGGTGTGCACCCCGATCCGGGCGCGTTCGGCCTCGGTGAAGCGGTCCAGGACCGTGTTGTTGAGCGCGATGAAGTCGTCCAGGACACCGCCGCTGGGGTCGAGCTTGAGCGACAGCCGTCCCTCGGTGAAGTCGAGCTGCACCACGTGCGCGCCCGCGTCCAGGCAGCGGCGGATGTCGGCCTCGGCCGCGTCCGCCAGGTCGCGCAGGAACGTCTCACGGTCGTAGCCGTCCAGGCCGTCGGCGGGGTAGAGCAGGCTCAGCGCCGAGGGCGCGATGACGGCCTGCTTGACCGGCACGGTCGCGTGCCGCTGCGCGGCCCGCAGGTAGCCGTCGGCGTGCACGCCGTACCGGAACGGCCCCGCCGCCAGCCGGGGCAGCTGCCGCTGATGCCCGTCGGCGAACGGGATGACCACCCCGTCGGGCGCGAGGTCCAGGCCGGTGAGCGGGTACGTGGCGAAGCTGGGCTTGGACTGCTCGCCGTCGGTGACGACCGGCGAGCCGAGGTCCTGCAACCGGGCGATGGTGTCGGCGACCGCCGCGTCCTGCGCGGCGGTCAGCTCACCGTCGCCGATCCGTCCCTCCTGGTGGGCGGCCAGGGCCTCGAGCAGCTCCGGGGGCCGGGGAATGCTGCCGATCGGTTCACTGGGGATGCTCATGCCGCGAGCCTAGATAACCACTCGTGTCCCACCAATCGCTCTCAGTGGCCACAGTCGGCTCTTGACAACCCCACCCCCGTCAGGACGGCAGCACGGACCCCTTGAGCTTCCCCTTCTCGGCCGTGACCAGGCACACCACCGTCCGGTTCCCCTCGTTCCACATGTCCTCGCTCGGCGACACCGAGACGAGGCCGAGGTCCTGGGACGGCGGGTCGTCCTCGAAGAGGGCGTTCACCCGCTTCTCGCAGCCCTTGAGGCCCAGCCGCATGGTCTCCTGGTCGCCCGCCCAGGCCCCGGCGGGAAGTTCGAACGTCTTCGCCACCTCGGCGGCGTGGGAGGAACGGCAGGCGACCGTCGTCAGGATCGTCAGCCGCGACGTCTCGGGAACCTTCGTGACGCAGTCACCCGCCCGCAGGTCCGACCACGCCTTCTCGTCCGGGCGCAGCGAGTACGCGGCCAGGTCGACCGGCACGGTCAAGGTGTCGCCCGCCCCCACCAGGACGCACTGGATCTCACGATCGCCGGACTTCCAGCTCCCCTCCTTCGGGGCGAGGTAACTGAGGCGGGCCCGCTCGCCGTAGGGGCTGTTGGCGAGCTGGAGCCGCCACTTGTCGGCGCATCCCCGCGAGGCCAGGCGTTCGAGCGCCGCGTCACCCGGATACCCGCCCGACGGGCCGTCGATGAGGGAGATGACCTGGGCCTCATGGGGCTCCGTGCACGCGACGGCCGTGACATGCGTGATCTCGGTGTTCTCCTGGAAGCCGTCGAAGCAGTCGCCCACCCTGAGATCGGCGACCGTCGGCCGCCCCGGGTCCTCGTCGGCGGGGAACCCGGCGAGAACGGCGAAGGCGATCCAGGCCGCCCCGGCGAAGATCCCGCCGATCGCCGCGTCCCGCCCGCGCCTCCCGCTCCGCCGGACCCGGAAGAACGCGACGGCCCCGAGCACGATCCCGACGAACGCCGTCACCCCCAGCAGCCCGGTCACGAGCGCCGCGACCGCCAGCCCATCGAGCCCGGGGCGTTCCTCCTCGGCCACCGGCTCACCCGCATGGTCGCCGGGAACGGTTTCTGTTTCGGTGGCGGAAAGGTCGCCCTCCGGACGCGAAGTCATGGAGCGGCACGATATTGCCCCCCCATCACAAGATCATCTCTTCGGCGTCCTCTGCCGCCGCCCGCTCCGGGGAAGACGTGCTGATCGTGCTCACGCCGGTGGTCCGGTTGACACGCGCGCCAGACCGGTTCCGGTCACGGAGGCTTGGCGGGAGGGAGACGGCGGGGGCCGGCGTCGAGGGAGAACCGGCCCCCGCCTGGGTGATCTGCAAGGAGATCTGGTCGTGCTCAATCGACCGGGCACGACATTAGCAGATCGTGACTCCTTGATTACTCCTCGACACCAACTCGTTGACGTCCGGGAGAGGTGGGGAGGGGTGGCGGGGTGGCGGTGACGCGGGCGCGCTGGGACCAGGCGACGCAGGCCACCACGACGACGGCGGCCAGCCAGGTGAGGCCGTCGAGGTGTTCGCCCAGCAGCCAGGCGGCCCACACCAGGGTGAGGAGCGGCTGGGCGAGCTGGAACTGGCTGGCCTTGGCGACGCCGACGCGGCCCATCCCCGCGTACCAGGCGAAGAAGCCCAGGTACATCGAGAAGGCGGACACGTAGCCGAAGCCGAGCACCGCGTCGCGGGTCCACTGCTGTTCGGTGGTCGCCAGCAGCACCAGCGTGGCGGGGACGGAGACCGGCGTCATCAGCACCAGGGCCCAGGAGATCACCCGCCAGCCCGGCATCTCCCTGGCCAGCCGCCCGCCCTCGGCGTACCCGTACGCACCGGTGAGCAGCGCGCCGACCAGGAGCAGGTCCGCCGAGGTGAACCGGCCGCCGCCCTCGACGAGGGTGAAGCCGGTGACGGTCAGCGCGCCGACGGCGGCGGCCGCCCAGAAGGCCGGGGACGGGCGTTCCCCGGTGCGCAGCGCCGCGAGGATCGCGGTGGCGGCGGGCAGCAGGCCGATCACCACGGCGGAGTGGGCGGCGGACGCGCCGCCGTCCAGGGCCAGCGACGACAGCACCGGGAAGCCGAAGGCCACGCCGAGCCCGGCCGCCAGCAGCCCGCCGACCTGGTG
>DATADI010000605.1:0-10394 GCA_036258615.1 Thermomonospora sp.
GGACGGGGTCGTAGTCGAGGTCGTCGCGTTCGCGGAGGTCGAGCTTGCTGTGGAGGAAGGCGAGGGGGCCGGGAAGCCACCAGTTGGCCGCGCCCATGAAGCGCATGGTGCTCGGGACCAGCAGGGAGCGGACCAGGACGGCGTCCACGACGACGGCGACGAACATGCCGACGCCGATGAGCTTGACGACCGTGATGCCCGCCATGCCGAAGCCCGCGATGACGATGAGGAACAGCAGGGCGGCGCTGGTGATGATGCCGCCGGTGCGCTGCATGCCCATGGCGACGGCGGCGCGGTTGTCGTGGGTGCGGTCCCACTCCTCGCGGATCCGGCTGAGCAGGAAGACCTCGTAGTCCATGGACAGGCCGAAGACCACCGCCAGGATGAGGATCATGCTGGTGGCCTCGACCCCGCCGGTCACGGTGAAGTCCAGCAACCCGGACAGGTGGCCGTACTGGAAGCCCCAGACGATCACGCCGAAGGACGCGCCGATCGACAGCACGTTCATGGCGATGGCCTTGAGCGGCAGCACCACCGAGCCGAAGAACATGAACAGCAGCACGAACGTCAGCACCCCGACCAGCAGCGCCATCTTCGGCAGGGTCCGCATCAGGCTGCTCATCAGGTCGAGCTGGGCCGCCGTGCTGCCGCCGACGTCGATGTGCATGGGGAAGCCGTCGTTGTAGAGCGTCATCCCCCGGATGGTCTTGACCAGGGACTGCGCCTCCGGGGACGTCGGCTCCTTGGAGTGCGTGACGGAGATGCGGACGCCGCCGTAGTCCTCGGAGTAGCCGGTGAACTCGGCGTCCACGACGTGCGGGAGGTTCCGCAGGCGCTGCCGGAAGCCGTCCAGGTACGGCGGGATGATGTCGCCCTTGCGGGCCGGGCGCCAGTTGCGGGGCACCAGTTCGCCCGAGACGACGACGTCGATGGGTTCGGCGGAGCCGTTCGGGAACTCCTTCTTGACGAACTCGACCACGCCGCGCGTCGGGCTGTCCTTGGGCAGCACCCGCGCGTCCACCGCGCTGAACTGCACGTTCAGGAACGGCCCGAACAGCACCCCGAGGATGACCAGGGTCACCGCGAAGTACGGCAGGGGCCGCCGCATCACGCTGTGGCCGAGCTTGTACCAGAAGCCGCTCTCCGGGTTCCGCACCCGCTTGGTGGCCCGCCGTCCCCGGACGCGCCCCAGTTCCACGCGCGGGCCGAGCAGCGCGAGCAGGGTCGGCAGCAGCACCACCGCGCCGAACACCGCGACCATGACGGTCGCCATCCCGGCGAGCCCCAGCGTCCGCAGGAAGAGCTGCGGGAACAGCAGCAGTCCGCTGAGCGCGGCGGTCACGGTGATGCCGGAGACCACGATGGTGCGCCCGGCGGTCGCCATGGTGACCCGGAGCGCCCGTTCCCGGTCGCCGTCCCGGTACAGCTCTTCCCGGAACCGGCTGACGATGAACAGCGAGTAGTCGATGGCCAGGCCGACGCCCATCATCGTGACGACCTCCAGGGCCGTCGCCGTGACGTCGGTGACGTAGGTGATGACGTGCAGGACCGCCAGGCCGCCGATGATGGAGAACAGCGCGACGACCAGCGGCAGCGCCGAGGCCATCACCGCGCCGAACACGATGACCAGCAGGATCAGCAGGATCGGCATGGAGATGATCTCGGCGCGCACGATGTCGTGCACGACGAGTTCGCTGAACTCCACGCCGAACGGGATCGCCCCGCCCAGCCGGGTCTCCAGGCCGGGCGCCTCGAAGGAGTCCTTGATCTCCTGGTAGGCGGTCAGCTTGGCGAAGTCGTCCTTGCCGGTCAGCTTGATCGCGACGAAGGTGGAGTGCCGGTCCCGGGAGGCGAACGGGTCGGCGTACTCCTTCTCGAACGCCCAGTAGGTGTGGATCTCCTTGACGTGGGCCTTCGGCAGCCGGGCCACGGTGGTGACGACGGCGGCCATGTAGCGCGGGTCGTCCACCGTCATGGTCTCGCTGCGGTACAGCACCAGCACGTCGGGGTTGGTGCTGCCGAAGTACGTGGCGCCGAGCTTGGCCACCAGCGTGGACGAGGCGTCGGGGTCCTCGAAGCCGCCCTGCTTGAACTTGGCGAGCACGCCCACGCCCCAGGCGCCCGCCCCGAAGGTGAGCAGCAGGATCAGCAGGAGGCTGGTCCAGCGTCGCCTGTGGATGAGACGGCCGAGGCCCGCGAGCATGATCCTCCTCAGTCGTGCCGCCGCCCGGGGCGGACGGCGGCGGCGCGGCTAGGCGCGCGCGGCCAGGCGCGCGGCGGTCGTCTGGAGCGCTCCGTCGAGGTAGCGCGCGCGGGTCGCGGCCCTGGCCACCTTCCCGCTGGTGGTACGGGACACTACGCCAGGTTCGACCAGGACGAACTCGTGGACGCTCATCTCGTGCTCGACGTTGATCGCGGCGCGGACGGCGGCGGTGACCTCTGCCAGGTCGAGCTGACGCAGCGGAACGCGGCGGTTCCGTTCGGCGACCACGACGAGGCGTTCGGTCTCCGCGCCGTCGATGGCGAACGCGGCGACGTGGTCGGCGCGGATCGCCGGGTGCGCCTCGGTCACGGTCTGCTCGATGTCCTGGGGGTAATGATTGCGACCGTCGACAATGATGAGGTCCTTGATGCGCCCGGTGACGAACAGCTCGCCCTCGTAAGCGACGCCGTAGTCGCCGGTGCGCAGCCACGGCCCGGCCGGAAGGTCACCCGGGTCGGCCAGCACGCCGCCGAACGTCTCCTGGCTGCGTTCGGAGTTGCGCCAGTAGCCGGGGGCGACGTTCGGGCCGTGCACCCAGATCTCCCCGACCCGGCCGTCGGGCTGCTCGGCGCACGTGTCGGGGTCCACGATCGCCACGTACTGGCCCATCGGCCGCCCGCAGCCGACCAGCGCGGTCGTCCGCTCGCCGCCCGGCTCGGCGAGGACCAGCTCTCCCCGCGCGAGGCTCTCCCGGTCCACGGTGACGACCTTGGGCGGCACGTCGTCGGCGGCGGCGGCGACGAACACGGTCGCCTCGGCCAGCCCGTAGCCCGGCCCCTGCGCGCCCGGCCGCAGCCCCGCCGGGGCGAACGCCTCAGCGAAGCCCGACAGCGTCGCGGGACGGATCGGCTCGGCTCCGTTCAGGCAGGTCACCACGCCGCCGAGGTCCAGGTCGGCGATCTTGTCGGGCTTGGCCAGGTTGGCGACGAAGTCGTAGGCGAAGTTCGGGCCCGCCGTGTAGACGCACGCGCGCCCCGACAGCAGCCGCATCCACCGCATCGGGTTCATCAGGAACGCGACCGGGTCGGTGTAGACGACGTGGTTCCCGTTGACCAGCGGCAACGCCATCGCGGCGATCAGCCCCATGTCGTGGAACAGCGGCAGCCACGACACCAGCTCGGGGTTCGGGTGGCTCGGCGCCCAGCCCGACCACAGCTGGCGGGCGTTGGCGGCGACGTTGCCGTGGGTGATCTCCACCCCGGCGGGGCGGCGGGTCGAGCCCGACGTGTACTGCAGGTAGGCGACCTCGTCCACGCCGATCGGCTCGTCCCGCCACCGACCGGCGGTCTCCGGGTCGATCTCGTCGGCGAACAGCAGCTCGCGCGGCGGCCGGACGTCGTGGTCGGCGAGGAACTTCTCCACGTGCGGCAGGGCGCTGCGCGTCGTGACGATCACGGCGGGCTCGCTGTCGGTGTACGCGCCCACCAGCCGTTCGGCGTATCCGGGCAGGTCAGGGGAGAACAGCGGCACGGCGACGACCCGGGCGTACATCGCGCCCAGCATCGTCATCATGTACTCGTGCCGCTGCGGCAGCAGCAGCGCGGCCCGCTCGCCGGGCCCGGCCGCCGCCCGCAGCGCCACCGCCGTGGCCCGCGCCCGCCGGTCGGTCTCCGCCCAGCTCAGCGTGATCTCCGCGCCCTGCGGGTCGAGCGAGAAGTCCACGAACGTGAACGCCGGAGCATCCGGTTTCTCGCGGGCCCAGCGGGCGACCAGCTCGATCAGCGGCCGGCGGCCGGGGCCCTCGGCGGACAGCTCCGCGAGCAGCGCACCCAATGCCATAGCTCTTCTCCCGGTGGAAGGCCGGAAGGCGCCGGAGGAGGTGGCACCGCCGGCAGTGATCCGAACGCCGGCCCGTCAGTGACGGCCCGACCGGCATACGGCGATCATCGTGCCGAAAAACTACCCAATAGTAGGATGCGCCCGCCATTGTCCGGCACGCAGATTACGGCCCCGGCCGTTTGTCACGGCGGTGACAAGGGGCCTCGCGCAGCCGCCGCCTCAGCGTGCGCCGTGGCCGGGGGCCCAGCGCCGCAGCCACAAACGGAGCCCCACGACGAGCCACAACAGGGCCACCTCCACCGCGACCACCAGGGCGAGGACCAGCGCCCACGGCGAGGCATCCGCCTCCTCCTCGCCGGCGGGCGAGACCATCGTGAGGTCGTGCTGACGCGGCGGTTCACCCACCACCGGCGGGGCCACGCTGGGGCTGGGAAGGTGCGGGCGGATCGTCGGCAGCGGCACCTCGCCCGGCGCCCTCCCCGGCGGAGCGACGCCCTGCTGACCGGGAGGCGACGGCAGGTTGGGCGCTTGAGCCGGTGGCGCCTGGTTGCCGTCGGGCAGTTCCTGATGGCCGTCCGTGGACGGCCGTCCGCTGGGCGTCTGCGCCGCCCCTGGACGGTCATGCTGAGTGCCGGGCGGTCGCTCCTTCGTGCCCTTGCCAGGTGCCTTGCTGGGATTCTTGCCGGGCGTCTTCGCTGTCGTCGGAGTGGACGTGCTCGGGGCCGGACGCGCGGAGGGGGTTCCCGACTTCCCGTGCTGCGAGGACCCTCCCGACGGCTTCACCGGACCGCCCGTCTTCGACGGCACGCCCGAGGACCGGGGTTTCCGCGGGCGGTCGGGAGTGGGCACCGTGGCGGGCTGGGAAGGCGCGAGCGCCGTGCCCGTCTCCTGGCGTTCGCCCGTTCGGACGATGGCGCGCAGGTGCGGAGCCGGTGCGGAGCCACGGGGTACGGCGGTGAGGCGCACCGTGCGCGGGGCGGTCAGGTCGCCCAGGAAGCAGCGCAGCACGAGGTCGTTCACCGGTCGGCAGTACGCCGGGTGCCGTTCCCAGCGCAGCGGCCGTTCGCTGGTCAGCAGCAGGACGACGTCCCGCGCGAGGCTCCCGTTGGGCCGTACGGTCACCGTGTAGGCGGCCGGGTCGTCGGCGTGGGCCGGGGGCGGGGCCGCCAGCGCCACCGCGCCGACGACTCCCGCGCAGATGAACGAGTGTCCGAGCAACGTTCCCCCCGGGGTCACGATTTCGCCGTGCAGCGGTCCGCCGGGGGGTTCGGCGTCTCGACGCCGGGCCTGGTCAGTATTGCCCGGCGCCCTGATCACGTAACGTCCGCCACGTCTTTCGCAGCGCGAAAACCGATCTCCGTAAACTGGGCTCCACCCGTCCGGGACCGATCCCGGCGGAGCAGGGGGGAAGGAGTCGTCGGTGGCCGAGGCCGTACGGGCCCTGGAGCGTGCCCTGGAACTGCTGGAGCACCTGGCCGACGCGGGCGGCGAGATGGCCCTGTCGGAGCTGACCGACCGGTCGGGGCTGCCGATGCCGACGATCTACCGCCTGATGCGGACCATGGTGAACCAGGGGTACGTCCGGCAGGCGCCGTCCAAGCGGTACGCGCTGGGGCCGCGGCTGATCCGGCTCGGCGAGACCGCCACCCGGCTGCTGGGCACCTGGGCGCGCCCGGCGCTGTCCCGGCTGGTGGACGAGGTGGGCGAGACCGCGAACATGGCGGTGCTGGAGGGCGACGCCGTGGTGTACGTGGCGCAGGTGCCGTCGCGGCACTCGATGCGGATGTTCACCGAGGTCGGCCGCCGGGTGCAGCCGCACTGCACCGGGGTCGGCAAGGCGCTGCTCGCCCAGCTGCCCGCCGAGTCCGTCCGGGAGATCGTCGGCCGGACCGGCATGCGCGCGCACACCCCGCACACCATCACCGACCCCGACACGCTGCTGGCCGAACTCGCCCGCGTCCGCGAGCAGGGCTACGCCATCGACGACGAGGAGCAGGAGGTCGGCGTGCGCTGCGTGGCCGTGCCGCTGCCGGACGCGCCCACGACCGCCGCGATCTCGGTCTCCGGGCCCTCCGGCAGGCTCACCCGCGAGATGGTGGCCGAGGTGGTGCCGCTGATGCACCGGGCGGCCGAGCAGTTCGCCCGGCAGCTCACACCGCGCGGCTGACGGCCGCGCCCGGGGGTGTCAGGTGACGACCTCGCCCTGCAGCACGTCGTGGTGCCGCCGGTGGGTGGTGACGTAGTCTCCGGCGGCCGACACGAGGGTGGCCAGCACCCACAGCGCCACGCCGAGGTCGTCGGCGACCCCGATGAACGGCAGGAACTCCGGGATCGCGTCCAGCGGCGACAGCAGGTACACCAGCGCGAACGCCAGCAGGGCCAGCCTCCCGTAGCCCAGGCCCTGGTAGTCGCCGCGCAGCGTGTCGCGCACCATGGCGGGCACGGCGCGCGCCCGCGTCCACAGCCCCGGAGCGCCGGGACGGGTGGTCTCACCGTAGATGCGCCACGCCTGCCCTGCCGCCGCCGCTCGCCGCTTCGCGTTCACGGGACCTCCCGATAAGCATGATGTGGACGCGCCCCCGAGGCGTCCACGACTATTGGGACGCGAAACGCGCCCCGGATGTTCCCTTTGTGCGGGACCAAATCGTGGCGAATCGGGCCTAGCGGACATCCAGATGAGGATCAAGTCATCACCCGCACGTCCTCGGCGATCTTTTGCTCAGCCGGGCCACAACCCCCGGACCCGCCGACGCGAGTAGCGTGCGCGCCTACCTGTCGATCTTCGACCCGGTGCTCTCCGCCCCTCTTGGAGCCCGCGATGGACCACGCCACGACCACGCTCGAATCCGTCGTCCGCAGCTACTACGACCACGTCGACGCGCACCGGCTGGAGGAGATGCTGGCGCTGTTCGACGACGACATCGTGTACGAACGCCAGGGCACGCCCACCATCGTGGGCATCGACGCCCTCCGCCGGTTCTACGAGGAGGACCGCGTCATCGACACCGGCGCGCACACCCTGGACCAGGTGCTCGCGGGGACGGACTGCGTCGCGGTGCGCGGCCGGTTCGAGGGCCGGCTGCGGAACGGGCAGTGGGTGCGGCTCCGTTTCACCGACTGGCACCACTTCCGCGACGGGAAGATCGTACGGCGCGAGTCCCTTTTCCCCGGACGTACGGTCTGAAACCGGGGCGACACGGGCCTCACCCCCCGGTGCGAGGTGCCCCGATCAGTGGGCGATCCACGGCGGGCGATGCCACCATGGAAATCCTGAACGAAGTCCAGTGGACTACCTCAGGAGCTGGCAGATCCCATGAGTGCCGACCGGATGACCAGGCCCCGCACCGGTACGGCGGCCGACGTTCCGTATCTCGCACTGCCGCCCACCGCCGTGGACGCGCGGCCCGCCGGACCGACCCGGCTGGTCGTCGCCTGGGCCGGTTTCGGTCCGCCCCGAACCCCGGCCGCGCTGGCCGCCGCCCTGCCCATGACCGGGGTGCCGACCTGGCGGGTCTACCTGGGGCTGCCGACGCCCGACGGAGCGCTGCCGCCCGCCGGGCTCGGCGGCGCGGCGGCCGTCGAGGCGTACGCGGAGGTGGTCGAGAACGCCGCCGCGGGGTTTTCCGGCACGCTGGAGGTGCTCCGGCGGGACCTGGACCTCCCGGACAGCCCGGTGGGGCTCACGGGCTTCTCGGCGGGGGCGACGGTCGCGATGCTGGTGCTGGCGTCCGGTGAGGTCCCGGTCAGCGCCGCCGCGTTCGTGGCCCCGATCGTCGCGCCCGCCCGGACGATGACGCAGGTCGTCAAGGAGACCGGCCGCCCGTACACCTGGACGGACGGCGCCCGCGCGGCGGCCGAGCGGCTCGACCTGACCGCCCGTGTCGGCGAGCTGGCCGCCCGCGACGTGCCCCTGCTGCTCGTGGGGGGCTCCCGCGACCGGCTGGTGCGGGCCCCCGAGCTGTCCCGGCTGCGCGACCGGCTGGTCCAGCAGGGCGCCGCCGCCGAGGTGGCGACCTTCCGGATGGCGCACGCCCTGGCGGCCGAGCCGGGCGTGGAGGCCGTGCCGCCGCAGCCCGAGGCCGTCGGCGTGGACGGCGCCCTGACCGACTGGTTCCGCGAGCACCTGGCCGTCGTGGAGCCGCCCGCCGCCGCCCCGGAGCCGGAGGACGAGACCGCCACGTCCCCCTCCGGGCACGCCCCGCTGAGGCTGGAGGGCCCCCGGCCGGGCCCGGCGGTGGACGAGACGATGCCGGACGTGACGGCGTCCGCGCAGGAGGGCGGCGCGTTCCCGCTCGGTGTGGGCTTGGGCGGCTCGCCCTCCTGACGGACGCCGCCGGGTCACCTGCGGGCCAGCACCTCGTACTCGACGGGGATGACGCCCGATCCGGTGCCGCCGACCGACTTCATCGCCGCCCGCGACAGGTCGAGGCAGCGACCGCCGACGTACGGGCCGCGGTCGTTGATGCGGACGACGACGGACCTGCCGTTGTGCCGGTTGGTGACCCGGACCCTGGAGTGCATCGGCAGGGTCTTGTGCGCCGCGGTGAGGGCGTCGGGGTCGAAGGGCTCACCGCTGGCCGTCGGC
This sequence comes from Thermomonospora sp., assembly GCA_036258615.1. Classification (GTDB taxonomy): domain Bacteria; phylum Actinomycetota; class Actinomycetes; order Streptosporangiales; family Streptosporangiaceae; genus Thermomonospora. The sequence goes on from DATADI010000605.1 coordinate 8,628, forward strand.
TGCGGGTCCCAGTAGTAGGACGCCTGGCAGGCGCCGGTGTCGATGACCCGGTACTTCGGCCTGGCCGGTTCGGCGGCGGCCTCGACGGTGGACTCGGTGCGGGGCGGTGCGCCCGCGGGGTCGGCGACCGGGGCCGACGGACGGGGGACGGGAGGGGCGGCGGGCGGGACGGCGGCCACGGCCGCCCGGCCCTCGCCACCGCTGTTCAGGACGACCCAGGCGCCGCCCGTGACCACGGTGCCGGCGACTCCGGAAACGATCAGGACGGTGCGAAGACGAGCGCGCACGAATGATCCTTCGATCGGGGACAGGACCCCGGACACCCGTCGCCCTCGCTGTCGGGCGGGCGCTCTTTCCGTGTTTCCGCACCTGGCCGCGTCGTCGCAGCCCAGGCCGGTTTTCCGCGGCGTCGCGGAACGGTGCGCGAAGTGTCCGGCGGGCATGACGCGGGGCCGGGAAACGCACCCGGCGTCATGCGCACAAGTCCAAGACCGTAGGCGGTGCGCGCCGGCGGTCACGCCACCGGAGGGCCGTTTGTGGGATTTGTCACGCCATTTTCAGCGTTATGCAGTCGATCATTCGCGGTTGGTGACCGTTTTCCGTTCCCGCATATAACGGAACGGTAAGAAAACAATGGCCCCATAAAGATCAAGGGCGTGCGGCCCGGGTGGTCCGGGGCGCACGCCCTTGGTCGGGGCGCCGGCGGTCAGCCGAGCGCGGGCAGCGGCAGCGGGCTGCCGGCCGTGGTGGGCCCGTAGGGGGCCAGCGGGTCGGTGGCCCCGGGGAGCCCGCCGAACATGCCGCTGAGGCCGCTGGGCAGCCCGGCGGGCAGCACGGTGCTCAGCGTGAGCACCGGGTCCACCGGCAGCGGCTCGGTCGCCTGCGCCGGGTTCGGCAGCGGGTTGACCGGAGCGCCCTGGGACGGCCGCAGCTTGGGCGTCACGCTGATGTTGTTGTTCGGGCCTCCGGCGCGGAACGGCCCCAGGTTGGGGCGGCCCAGCGACCCGAACACCGGCGCGCCCGGCTGGACGCCGCCGGTGAGGCCGCCGACCAGGCCGGTCGCCGGGTCGACCAGCCGCCGGTGGTTGCTGGTGCGGACGCTGCCGCACTTGCGGGTGGAGCGCGCCTTGGCGGCCCGGCCGCGCAGCTTGCGCGGCGGGGAGGTCTTGCGGAACGGCCCCGAGACGCCGTCCACGGCCCCCTCGGCCACGAACGAGCACTCCGGCACCAGGCCGGTCAGGCCGAGCTGCTGCTGGGCGCGGTGGATGGCGTCGCGGCCGAGGCCGGTGAGCGACTCCGCGCCGCCCTGCGGCCGGGGCCGGGCGAGCCGGAACTGCTCGTACGGGGCCGGGGCCAGCAGGGAGGCCACCACCGGGACCGTGTCGCGCACCGCCCCCTCCGCCAGGTGCCGGACCGGAGCCGTGGTCGCGTGCGCCGGCGCGGGCGCCGCCGCCGACAGCACGACGGCCACACCGGCCGGCACCAGCATGGAAGTTCTGATCAGCTTGCTGAGAGATCGATTCATCTTTCCCCCCGAAGAATCGCCTTGACCCTGGTCGTCTGGCGCGGACGCATCGGCACCATCGAGCGGGCACGCTAGTACATCCCGCCAGCTGCGCACAACGAATTCGAGAAGGAATTTTGGGACCGGCAAGGATCTGCTCAAATGTGTTCGGTGACCGAGGAATACCGGATTATCCGGCGCCATGTCGGGCTTTTCGGCGGGCGCCCGCGCGGCCCCTCCGGGCGCACGAACGGACGGGCCCC
>DATADI010000606.1:0-9153 GCA_036258615.1 Thermomonospora sp.
CTATCACCCGCACTCTCGAAGGCTCGGCCGTCGTCCCCCGTCGATCACCCCAGGCCCGTGATGATCACCTTGATCGCCCCGACCCGCGGGTGTCCGCTGCCGCCCCGTGGACGTCCAGAGCGCCAACATCCGCACATTTCAAGGCCCCGGCCGCCGCCCCCGTCGATCACCCTGAGGGCCCGCGATGACGACCTCGATGGCCCCGACCCGCGGCTGTCTGCCGCCGTCCCGTGGACCACCAGGGCGCCATCGCCCGCACTCCCGAAGGGCTCTCGGGGTCGCCCATCGCTCTGGCTTTCACTCCAGCAGCCTCTTGACGCCCCGGCACTGTAAGTGTGGCCATTGCGACGATCAGCGGCCCGTCCGCACTCGTCCGGGTGATGTCGCAGTGGGTGGTGGATTCGGGTGGTGGATCCGGCGGGAGCGGCCTGGGCACCGGGGGAGGCGTGGCATGCTGCTGGAGTGCCTGCGGACGCGTTGACCCTGATCGTCGGTGACGAGGAGCTGCTCGCCGAGCGTGCGGTGGGCGAGGTGATCGCGGCGGCCCGGGAGAGCGACCCGGAGACCGAGGTGGTCGAGCTGACGCCGGGGACCATGGAGCCGGGGCGGCTCGCCGAGATGACCTCACCGTCGCTGTTCGGCGGGGGCAGGGTGCTGGTGCTGCGTTCGGCCCAGGACCTGGGCAAGGACCTGATCGCCGAGGTCGTGGCGTACGCCAGGCGGCCCGCCGCCGACGTCGCGCTGGTGGCCGTCCACGCGGGCGGGGCGAAGGGCAAGGCGCTGGTCGACGGCCTGTCCAAGGCCGGGGCGCGGAAGGTGTCCTGCTCCAGGATCACCAAGGCCGCCGAGCGGGTCGCGTTCGTCCGGGCGGAGGTGCGCCGGGCCGGCGGGAAGATCGGCGAGGACGCGGCACGGGCGCTGATCGAGGCCGTCGGCACCGACCTGCGGGAGCTGGCGAGCGCCTGCAGCCAGCTCGTCGCCGACACCGGCGGCAAGGTCGGCGACGACGCCGTGGCCCGGTACTACCGTGGCCGGGCAGAGGTGAGCGGCTTCACCGTCGCCGACAAGGCGGTGGAGGGACGGCTCGCCGAAGCCCTCGAACAGCTCCGCTGGGCCCTGGCGACGGGCACCCCCCCGGTCCTCATCGTCAGCGCCCTGGCCCAGGGCATCCGGGGCCTGGCCAAGGTCGGCGGCGCGCCCCGCGGCCTGCGCGGCGCGGGCCTGGCCAAGGAACTCGGCATGCCCCCCTGGAAGATCGAACGGGTCCAGCGCCAGCTGAGGGGCTGGTCGGCCGACGGCGTGGCCCGCGCCCTGACCGTCGTCGCCGAGGCCGACGCCCAGGTCAAGGGCGGAGCCGCCGACCCCGCCTACGCCCTCGAAAAGGCCGTCTCCCAGATCGTCTCCGCCCGCGCAACCCGCTAGCCCCCATCCCCACCACACGGCCGGGAGCCCAACAGCGCCTCGCCACCGTGAAGACCCGATCGGGATAGGGCTCCGGTGACCCCCTCGGGGAGAACCCCGTGCCCGCCCGGGCGACCGCTGCCGCGCTGCGGACGTTCGGTGCTCTAACTCCGCAAGGCACCGCGGTCGTGCGCGGGGCTGTCCCGCGGCCGCGGACGCTTGGTGGTCGGGCCTGGTGGTGTGACGGCTTCCGGGGTGTTGTGGGGGCGGTCGGTGATTCGGGGCTCGGGGGCGGCTGGTCGGGGTGGTGGACGTCAGGGGGTGGTGGGGTTTCGGGGTGCGGAGGCGGATTGGGCTGTGCGGCGGGCGGTTACGGCGGTGCGGGTTTCCTCGGTGATGAGGTCGGCGTTGATGGCTGCGGCGGCGCGGACGGCTGCGGCGGCGGAGCCGATGACCTGGTCGAACAGGTGGGTGACGTTCCCGGCGACCCAGACGCCCGGGACGTCGGTGGCGCCCGTCGGGCCGGCGGGGATCGCGGTGCCGATCACCGTGCCGGCCATCTCCTGCTCGACCGGCTCCAGGCCGAGCGGCGCCAGGAAGTCCGCGCGGGCGGTCAGGCGTGAGGCGACGGTCAGGGCGCGGCAGGGGATGACCTGGCCGGTGGCCAGGCGCACGCCACTCAGGCGGCCCCCGTCCTGTTCCAGGGCGGTGACCTTCCCGTCCACCACGGTGATGTCACGCGCGGCGAGCTGCTCGTACTCCTCGTCGGTCGGCTCGGGCGCGGTGTGCAGGAACAGCGAGACGTCCGGGCTCCACTGCCGCCACAGCAGCGCCTGGTGCACCGCCATCGGCCCGGTCGCCAGGACGCCGATCGCCTGGTCGCGGACCTCCCAGCCGTGGCAGTACGGGCAGTGCAGCACGTCTCGCCCCCACAGGTCGGCCAGGCCGGGCACGTCCGGCAGTTCGTCGGCCAGGCCCGTCGCCACCAGCAGCCGCCTGCCGCGCACCACCTCGCCGTCGGCGAGGCGCACGGCGAAGGCGTCCCCGTCCCGCTCGGCGGCCACGACGGCGCCCTCCTTGATCACTCCTCCGTACGAGCGGACCTCCTCGCGCCCGATGGACAGCAGTTCGCCGGGCGGCGTGCCCTCGCGGCCCAGGTAGACGTGCACGCCGGCGGCCGGGGCGTTGCGAGGCCGTCCCTCGTCGATCACGACCACCGACCTCCGGGCCCGGCCGAGCGTCAGCGCCCCGCTCAGCCCCGCGGCACCGCCGCCGACCACCACCACGTCGTGGATGTTCATCCAGGTCACCCCTTTCGTCGTGCTCGGACTATGCGCGCCGCACGAGCCCGGTGGCAAACCTTGTTGCCGCGGTGGCAAAATGGGCGATATGGACGACGCACCGGCCGGTGTCGGGCCACGCCTGCGGGGCCTGCGACGGGCCCGCGGCATGACCCTCACCGACCTCAGCCGGGCCACGGGGATCTCCGTGAGCACCCTGTCCCGGCTGGAATCCGGGCAGCGCGAACCGACGCTCAAGCACCTGATGCCCCTGGCCAGGGCCCACCGGGTGACCCTCGACGAACTGGTCGGTGCCGACACCGGCGATCCCCGCGTCCACCCGAAGCCCTTCAAAAGGCACGGCCAGACCTGGATCCCCCTGACGCGCTACCTCGGTGGCCTCCACGCCTACAAGCAGATCCTCGACGTCCCCGCCGAACCCCGCACCGGCCGCCCCCCACAGGGACAGCACGAGGGGTACGAGTGGCTGTACGTCCTGTCCGGCAAGCTGCTGCTCGCCCTGGGGGAGCACGACCTCGTCCTCACCGCCGGCGAGGCCGCCGAGTTCGACACCCGCGTCCCGCACGGCGTCGCCAACGCCGGGGACCGCCCCGTCGAGTGGCTCGCCCTCTACGGCGCACAGGGCGAACGCATGCACGTCCGCGCCCGCCCCCGCCGCCGGACCTGACAGCCGCCCACCCACCGACCGAGCCACCCGTCCAGCCCGGAACGGCGTGCCCAACAACACGGCAGGAACGACCTGGCCAGTGCCGTCCACGTCCAAGCCCCTCTCGACCGGTTCGCGGGGCCGTCCCAAGCCCGGTCGCCGTACCCCGGCCACCGCTCCAGGCACGAACGGCGGTTCAGGGGAGCTTCGGTTTCTGCCTGAGCCCTGATGACCCCGCCGGTGGCGTCCGCCTTCAGGCCGTCCCGGCCGCCGGATCGCGGGGCCGTCCCAGGATCGGCAGCCGCACCTCGGCCACCGCTGCCAGCAGGAACGGAAGCCTCACGAGGCTCGGCGTCCTCCCGAGCCCTGATGACCTGGCCGGTGTCGTGCATGCTCATGTCCGCTTGGGCCATTGGGTGGCCGGGCCGTTGCAGGTCGGGCGGTCGTACGCCGGTTGCGGTCGCCGGCAGGAGCGGAAGATCGAGGGGGCTTCGCGTGTCCTGTTGAGCCCTGATGACCTGGCCGGTGTCGTGCATGCTCATGCCCGCTTGGGCCTTTGGGCCGCTGGGCGGTCGCAGGTCGGGCGGCCGTACTCCGGTTGTGGTCGTCAGCAGGAGGGGAAGGTGCAGGGGGTTCTGGTGTCCTGTTTGAGCCCTGAGGATCTGGCCGGTGGTGTCCCCGTCCAGGCTTGTCTCGGCGACCGAGGCGTGGGGGCGTCGCGGGCCCGGCGAGCCGTACACCGGTCGCCGCTTCAGGCAGGAGGGGGAGGGTCAGGGGGTTTCGGCGTCGTACTTGAGGCCCTCGGCCTCCAGGTCCACGTAACGGCGTGCCAGGCGTCCGGCCAAAGCGCCGACCAGGGGGGCCAGGGGGCCCGTCTGGTGCAGGGTCAGGCGCAACTCGGTGCCGCCGGCGGCGGGGGACAGGGTGTGGCCCGCGGTGGTCGTCATGCCGGGGGTTCGCGCGACCCAGGTGAACGAGGACCCCTGAGAGAACTCGGTGACCTGCCAGATCGCCGACGGGAGCCTGGGCTGCTTGATCCGGGCCCGGCTGCCCGGCCCGAACGGCCCGGGGTCGAGGCGTTCCACCCTGCTCATGGAGGCCGACCACTCGGGCCAGCGTTCGACGTCGACCAGGATCTCCCAGATCCGTTCGAGCGGGGCGTCGATGGTGACGGTGACCTCGTACCGCACGGGGGCCTCCCAGGGGGACCGGTGAACGGTTCGGTCCTATCAGGCGGCGGCGCGGCGGAAAACCGTTTCCCGCAGGACCGTTCCGTCCCTCAGGCTGGAGGGATGACAACGATACGAGAACCGAGACTGGGGGTGGACTTCGGCCGCGTGATCCACGGCGGCGCGGGCCCGGACGGGCGGCAGGACACCGTCTTCCTCGACGGTGACCTCGACCAGGCACTGGAGTCCCCGGCGACCGAGGGGGCCTTCGAGGTGCTGCCCCTGCTGACGCGCCGGTTCGAAGGACGGGTGTGGATCATCTCCAAGTGCGGCCCGGCCGTCGAGCGCAAGACCCGGCTGTGGCTCGACCGGCACGCGTTCTGGGAGCGGACCGGCGTCCCGGCGGGTCACCTGCGGTTCTGCCGCAGGCGCGCCGACAAGGCGGTGCACTGCGCCGACCTCGGCATCACCCACATGATCGACGACCGGCTCGACGTCCACGCGGCGATCCGGGAGGTCGTCCCGAACCGCTACCTGTTCGGACCCCAGGGGCGGCCCCCGCCCGGCTGGGTGACGCCCACCCTCACCTGGGCGGACGTGGCGACCGCGGTCACGGCCGACCTGGCGTCACCGGGGCATGACGAAGACGCCGCGGCCCGGGCGGGGCGCGGCGTCTGCTGAGCGGCCGGGGGTTACTCGGCGGCCTGGAGGGCGGCGGCGCGCTTGGCGATCGCCGACTTGCGGTTGGCGGCCTGGTTCTTGTGGATGACGCCCTTGCTGGCGGCCTTGTCGAGCTTGCGGGCCGCGTGGCGCTGAGCGGCGACGGCCTCCTCGACGTTGCCCGCCGCCTCGGCCTCACGGAACCGGCGGATGGCCGTCTTCAGCTCCGACTTCACGGCCTTGTTGCGCAGCCGGGCCTTCTCGTTCTGCTTGTTCCGCTTGATCTGGGACTTGATGTTCGCCACGTCGTAGTGCCTCAGCTTGGTCGCATTCCACGCCTGCCCAGAGCGGACAGACTCCAACGAAAACGTGGCGGCGGTGCTCGCGGCACAGCGCTACGCCACACGCAGTCGCACAGCCTACCAACCGGCCGGGCCCACACCCAAACCGGAAACGGCGACGCCGCCTCAGGATAGCGGTTGGGCGGTGGCGCCCGATGAGGCGCCACCGCCCGCACTCGCCCCGCTTCCCGGGCGGCGTTCCGGTCCGCGGGGCATGTCCCTCAAGGTAGGCGCCCCCGCATCCCGGCGACATGGGACGCCGGTCCCGACCGGCACGGGATTTCCGGCCGGGCGGTACGTGCCGCTCCGCGTCCGGAGCATGAGAGCGGACATGGGAACATGGAAGACGGCAAGATCTATCCACCAGTGAGACCAGTGAGTTTGCGAACGGACCCCGGTGCCCAGGCCTGAGCCCAACAAGACCGATCCCGCGATCATCCGGAACTTCTGCATCATCGCGCACATCGACCATGGCAAGTCGACCCTGGCCGACCGGATGCTGCAGCTCACCGGAGTGGTCGAGGAGCGCCAGATGCGGGCGCAGTACCTCGACCGGATGGACATCGAGCGCGAGCGCGGCATCACCATCAAGAGCCAGGCGGTGCGGCTGCCGTGGCGGGGCGCCGACGGCCGCGACTACGTCCTCAACCTGATCGACACCCCCGGCCACGTGGACTTCTCCTACGAGGTGTCCCGGTCCCTGGCCGCCTGCGAGGGCGCGGTGCTGCTGGTGGACGCCGCCCAGGGCATCGAGGCGCAGACCCTGGCGAACCTGTACCTGGCGCTGGAAGCCGACCTGCACATCATCCCGGTCCTCAACAAGATCGACCTGCCCGCCGCCCAGCCCGACAAGTACGCCGAGGAACTCGCCGGCATCATCGGCTGCGAGCCGTCCGACGTGCTGCGGGTGTCCGGCAAGACCGGCGAGGGCGTGGCCGACCTGCTGCACACGATCGTCGACGTGGTGCCCGCCCCCACCGGCGACCCCGACGGCCCGGCCCGCGCGCTGATCTTCGACTCGGTGTACGACACCTACCGCGGCGTGGTCACCTACGTGCGGATCGTGGACGGGCACCTGTCGTCCCGCGAGAAGAGCCTGATGATGTCCACCGGCGCGGCCCACGACACCCTGGAGGTCGGGGTGATCTCGCCGGAGCCCAAGCCGGTGGACGGGCTCGGCGCCGGGGAGGTCGGCTACCTGATCACCGGGGTGAAGGACGTCCGGCAGGCCCGCGTCGGCGACACGGTCACCACCGCGTCCAAGTCGGCCCCCGAGGCGCTCGGCGGCTACCAGGACCCCAAGCCCATGGTGTTCTCCGGCCTGTACCCGGTGGACGGCGACGAGTACCCGGAGCTGCGCGACGCCCTCGACAAGCTCCGCCTGAACGACGCCGCGCTGGTCTACGAGCCGGAGACCTCGGCCGCGCTGGGCTTCGGTTTCCGCTGCGGCTTCCTCGGGCTGCTGCACATGGAGATCGTCCGCGAACGGCTGGAACGCGAGTTCGACCTCGCGCTGATCTCCACCGCCCCCAACGTGATCTACCGCGTGGTGATGGAGGACGGCTCCGAGCACGTCGTCACCAACCCCAGCGAGTTCCCCGAGGGCAAGGTCGGCGCGGTGTACGAGCCGGTCGTCAAGGCCACCATCCTGTCGCCCAGCGACCACATCGGCGCGATCATGGAGCTGTGCCAGGGCCGTCGCGGCGTTCTCCAGGGCATGGACTACCTGTCGGAGGACCGGGTAGAGATCCGCTACACGATGCCGCTGGGCGAGATCATCTTCGACTTCTTCGACCAGCTCAAGTCGCGGACCCGCGGGTACGCCTCGCTGGACTACGAGCCCAGCGGCGAGCAGGAGGCCGACCTGGTGAAGGTCGACATCCTGCTGCAGGGCGAGTCGGTGGACGCCTTCAGCCAGATCGTGCACAAGGAAAAGTCCCGCGAGTACGGCCTGATGATGACGGCCAAGCTCAAGGAGCTGATCCCGCGGCAGCAGTTCGAGGTGCCCATCCAGGCGGCCGTCGGCGCCCGCATCATCGCCCGCGAGAACATCCGCGCCATCCGCAAGGACGTCCTCGCCAAGTGCTACGGCGGCGACATCTCCCGTAAGCGCAAGCTCCTGGAGAAGCAGAAGGAGGGCAAGAAGCGCATGAAGACCATCGGACGTGTCGACGTCCCGCAGGAGGCCTTCGTCGCCGCCCTCTCCACCGGGAGTTCCGCCGACAAGGGCAAGAAGTAGCCGTCCCCGGCCCGCCCGGTTCCGGAGTGGTGATCGCGGTTCCCAAGGATCGGTAAATCTCCGGCTACGGGGGGTTGTGCCGTGGACACTGGGCGTCGTGGGTCATTCACTGCTGCATCAGGTCCTCGTGTCCGACCTCGTGGTGCCGGTCGCGCTCGCCGAGGCGCCCGGAACCCGGGCGCTGACCGGCGGGGGCGTCCGGCTGGCCGCCGACACCTGGCTGCGCGCCGACCTCCTGGTCTGCCGGGACGAGCAGGCGGGCCGCGAGCCCTGGCGGGTCGAGGGGCCGCCCCTGCTGGCCGTGGAGGTGACCTCCCCGGCCTCGCGCGCCCGTGACTTCGGCGGCAAGAAGGACCTGTACCAGCGCTTCGGCGTCCCGCACTACTGGGTCGTGGATCCCACCGGCGCGGCGCCGTGGGTGCACCTGTACGAGCTGGTGGACGGCGTCTACGCGGAACGCGCCAAGGTCACCGCGGGGGAGTCCTGGCAGGTGACCGAGCCCTTCACGCTGGAGCTGGCCCCGGCGGCGATCTTCGACCGGACGTCCCGCTGGACGTCGACCTGGAAGGTGAGCGACATGGACCACACCGGACCGGACCTGCCGTCGTGCGAGGAGCCGATCCTCATCGACGCCTTCGGCCACCGCTGGCCGACCGGCGCCGAGAAGGTCGAACTCGAGGACGGCTGCCCCATCTTCTACGGCGCCTGGGACGAACGCGACGTCGCCATCGCCGAACGCACCTACCCCGGCCGCGTGATCCGCCTCGACCAGCCCGCCGGAGAACCCGGCACCATCACCATCCTCCCCGGCCCCGAACCGGCCGCCTGAACCACAACCGCCCCACCGACCCGGACGACCCGCCGCCGCGCGTCGGTGCGGGGGCTACTTGAGCAGTGGCCAGGCGACGAAGCTCGGCACGCGGAGGAACTCGCCGCGGTTGACCGCGATGGCGGCGCGGACGAGGAAGTAGATCACCAGTGCCGTGTAGGCGAGGGGCAGCAACGCCAGCGCGTCCATGAACTGGGTGATGAGGATGCCGACGATCCAGACGGCGACCGCCCCGATGGCCATGTTCAGCCCCTGGACGGCGTGCTGGCGGACGAAGGGCGAGCGGCCCTTGGCGACCAGGACGACGCCCGGCGCGATCACCGAGGTCAGGAACTGGCCCAGGTACGCCATCAGCGCCCAGTTCTGCTCGTCCGGCGTGGGCGGACCGACCGGCGCCCGGCGCGTCGGACCGCCACCGGGCCCTGGACCAGGACCTTGCGGCCCCGGGCCCGGCGGGCCGGGCAGCCCGTAGCCCTGCGGTCCGCCCGGTGGTGGCCCCTGCGGGCCCGGCCCGGGACCCTGCGGTCGTGGGCCGCCCGGCCCCGGGCCGCCGGGACCGACGCCACG
>DATADI010000607.1:0-3806 GCA_036258615.1 Thermomonospora sp.
GCCGAGGACGCGCCGCCGCACCCGGCGGGCGAGCCGGGCCCCGCGGGACGTGCGCGGGGCCGGCGGCGCGGGCCGTCCCCGCAGGTCGGTGACGGTCACCATGCGGACCCGCGGGTCCACCGGGAACTGCGGGGTGTCCCGGCGGCGGATCACGCTGGCGATCTGGACGTCGTGCCCGGCCGCCGCCATGGCGTTGGCCTGGTTGACGACGGTGCGGATGGTGCCGCCCATCCCGTAGGCGTGCAGCAGTGCGTATGTGATCTTCATCGAGCGCGGCGGCTTCCGATAGCGAGGTGGTCGTCGGCGGTGTAGGAGGGGCGGACCCGGAACCGGGCGCCGTACGCCTCGGCGGTCTGCGCCGGGTAGGTGATGGCGCGGGCCGGATGCGGCACGCCGAGATGGCGGCCCACCCGCAGCGACCGGCGGCTCGGCGCGTCCGACACCAGGTGGACGGCCCAGCGCTGGGAGCGCACCGGGCGCGGCAGCACCAGGTCACGCACCGGCACCGCGGCCTCGAAGCGGCCGTCCCGCATGGTCACCCGGTACGGGCCCGGCGGCGTCCAGTGCGCCATCCGCCACCGGCGCACCCGCCGGCGCAGCCACGCGCGCGGCCGGGCGGGCTGTTGCTCGGGCACCAGCCGCAGCCGCCAGGGCCCCTCCGTCATGGAGGTCCCCTGGATCGTCCCGATGATCCTGATCAGCCCGTCCCTGGCCCAGACCTCCTTGACCTCGGCCCAGTACCGGGTGGCGGTGCTCTCCGTCGTCGACACCATGGCCCCCTTCCGGTGAACCGGCATGCCCCGGGGTCAACGAGTGCCACCCGGAGCGGGGGAAGCCTTGCCGCGATCCTTACCCGTTCGGGGGACCGCCGGGCGCGCCTTGGGCTCCGGCGGGCTCCGCCACGGGCCGGTCGTGGACCCGGACCTCGGGATGGGCGTCGGCGACCGCCGCCCGCACCGTCCCGGCCAGCGCCGCGAACTCGGCGGCGCGCGGCGACGTCGCCCGGTGCGCCAGCCCGATCGTCCGGTACGGCGCCGGATCGGCGAACCGCCGTACCGCCAGGCCCTCGGCGCGGCGGGTCTCCACCGGCAGCGCCGTCTGCGGGAGCAGCGTCACGCCGAGCCCGCCGGACACCAGCTGCACCAGCGTGGCCAGGCTCGCCGCGTAGGTCGCCGCCGTCGCGCGGGCCCCGACCTCCCGGCACACGTCGAGGGCCTGGTCGCGCAGGCAGTGGCCCTCGTTCAGCAGGATCACGTCCAGCTCGCCGAGCGCCTGCCGGGGCACCGGGGCGGGCGCCACCTCCTGGGCGCGGGACGCCACGAGCAGGAAGTCCTCGCTGTACAACGGCAGCTCCAGAACGCCGGGCATGGGCACCGGCAGCGCCAGGATCACCACGTCCAGCCGCCCGGCCGCCAGGTCGGCGACGATGCTGTGGGTCTGCTCCTCGCGCACCGACAGCTCCAGGTCGGGGAAGTCGCGGGCCAGCCGGGGCAGCACCGCCGGCAGCAGGTACGGCCCCACGGTCGGGATCACGCCGAGGCGCAGCGGCCCGACCAGCGGACCCCGCGCCGACCGCACCTCCTCGACCAGCCGGTCCAGCTCGGCGAGCACCGACTCCGCGCGGCGCGCCACCCGCTCCCCCGCCGGGGTGAGCAGGACCCGCCGTGTCGTACGCTCGACCAGCCGGGTGCCGAGCTGCTCCTCCAGGGCGGCGACCGCACCCGACAGGGCGGGCTGGCTCATCCGCAGCGCGGCGGCGGCGTCCCGGAAGTGCAGGTGCTCGGCCAGCGCCAGGAACGCCCGGAGCTGCGCCACCGTGGGCCTGCTGATAACCGTCCCCTATCGAATCAACGCCATCTATTGGTCCCTCTTTTCACTCTAGCCACGGCCGCGTGACCGCGGCCCACCGGTCCCGCTGCACCGGAACGACTGATAGCCGACGCTTATCAACGCGCGAACGTCGATTGATTTCTCTTCTCAGGTCCCCTGGGGCACTCTGGTGTCACACAGCGCCGATGTCCCCGCCGCCCCATCGGTGTGCTTGTGACTGAGTTCACAAACCAGGACAAGAGGGAGAGCAAGTGCTCACTGTCGGTGACCAGTTCCCCGAGTACGAGCTGACCGCCTGCGTCTCGCTGGACGCGGACAAGGCGTTCGAGACGATCAACCACAAGACGTATGAGGGTTGGAAGGTGGTCTTCTTCTGGCCGAAGGACTTCACCTTCATCTGTCCGACCGAGATCGCCGAGTTCGGGCGGCTGAACGGGGAGTTCGCCGACCGGGACGCCCAGGTGCTGGGGGCCTCGGTGGACAACGAGTTCGTGCACTTCGCGTGGCGTAAGGACCACCCGGACCTGCGCGACCTGCCGTTCCCGATGCTGTCGGACCTCAACCGGGAGCTGTCTTCGGCGCTCGGCATCCTCACCCCGGACGGCGTCGCCCAGCGGGCCACGTTCATCGTCGACCCGAACAACGAGATCCAGTTCTCCATGGTCACGGCGGGCTCGGTGGGCCGCAACGTCAAGGAGGTCCTGCGGGTCCTCGACGCCCTGCAGTCCGACGAGCTGTGCCCGTGCAACTGGAACAAGGGCGAGGCCACGCTGGACGCCCAGAAGCTGATGGCCGGCGTCTGACCGGCGCGACGCCCGCAGCCGAGAGACACCGGGGGTCCCGGCGGGCGGCGCGCACGCCGTCCGCCGCTCCCGGTGGCACGATCCAGGCGGCCGGTCGCGGGCACCGCGGCCGGCCGTTCCGCATGAAAGGAACCCGCCCGTCATGAGCGTTGACGCGCTGAAGGAAGCCCTTCCCCCCTACGCCAAGGACACCAAGCTCAACCTGGGCTCGGTGACCACCACCTCGCAGCTCACCGAGCAGCAGCTCTGGGGCACCGTGCTGGCCTGCGCGCTGGCCACCGGCAGCCGCCGGGTCATCGCCGAACTGGCCGAGGAGGCCGGCGACTACCTGTCGGCCGACGCGTTCGAGGCGGCCAAGGGCGCCGCGTCGATCATGGCGATGAACAACGTCTACTACCGGGCCACCCACCTGATCGGCGACAGCACCTACGCCGACCTGCCCGCCAAGCTCCGGATGTCGATCATCGGCCGGCCGGGCGTGGACAAGGTGGACTTCGAGCTGTGGTGCCTGGCCGTCTCCGCCGTCAACGGCTGCGGCCGGTGCCTGGAGTCGCACGAGAAGGTGCTCCGCGAGTCCGGGATGTCCCGCGAGCTGATCCAGGAGGCCCTCCGGATCGCCGCCGTGGTCAACGCCACCGCCGCCACCCTGGAGGCCGAGGCCGCCCTGTCCCCCGCCACCGTCTGACCCGCACACCCGAAAGGCCCGGGAGCACGCTCCCGGGCCTTCGCGCGTCCTCGGCGGCTGCCCGGCGGGACGGCCGCGATGACGCCGAGCAGGGCTGCGGTACGGGTCAGCCGCGCTTGAGCAGGTCGGCCGGGTCGAGGGAGCCGAGGGGGGCGGGCAGGTCAAGCCGTTCGCCGCAGACCGCCCGTGCCACCTGGACGTACGTCCCGTTCTCCAATCGCTGGAGGATCACCGTCGGCACGCCGTCCTCGATCTCGACGACGATGAACCAGGGGATGCCCGCCTGCGCGTACAGCGCGTACTTCTTGATCCACTTCTGGCCGCGGTTGGTCGGCGACCGAACCTCGACCACGAGCAGCACGTGCTTCGCGTCATGGACGACGACCTCGTCGTCGGTCTCCGAGGTCACCACCACGTCCGGGATGAGGATCACGTCCTGGTCGATGCGCACGTTGATCTCGATCTCGGCGACCAGGTGCTCGGGCGCC
>DATADI010000608.1:0-13795 GCA_036258615.1 Thermomonospora sp.
GCCGCGCCGGCGCGGCCTGGTCCTGAAGCTCGGTCACGGTGGCCTCCTCGCGCTCGCCCCGTGATGACTCTCAGATACGGAATATATCGCATGTGATGTCTAGAGCCGGGTGACATGCGGATTCTCGCGGCGGACTTCGGAAAGTGGACGCCGTCCTTCGCCGAGAGGATGGTGACGCAGGTCACGTCGGTCCTACGTTCTCCACGACGGGCGCCGCCCCGGCACGGTCCTTCCGCCGGTCAGGGGTATGACGACGGGGCTCCCACCCGGCGGCCACGCGGACCGGGGGACGCCATGGGACACAGCACGACGAGGGGCCGACATGACCGCAGCGATTCCCGCCTTCGAGGACCGCCACCTGTTCGTGGCCTTCTCCACCTTCACCGGGGAGCGCGCCGCCTTCGACACGTGGTACGACGAGGAGCACATCCCGCAGGTGATGGACGCCCCGGGGATGGTCGGCGCCCAGCGGTTCGTGGTGGCGGGCACCAGGCCGCTGCCCGGCAGCGAGCCGCTGGACCTCGGGCACGCCGCCGTCTACGAGCTGGAGGGAAGCCCGGCGCGGTTCCGCGAGGAGATCAAGCGGATGCTCCTCTCCGGCGAGATGGTCCTGCCCGACTTCATGGTCCAGCCGTTCAGGGCGCTGTTCCTGAGGCCGGCCGGTGAGCCGCACCTCTCCGACCGGTTCGGCGACCTCGCCGACCTCGACGACCGGCACCTGTGGCTGGTGTTCAGCCGCCGCCCGGAGGACGGCGCGGAGTACGACCGGTGGTACGACGAGGAGCACATCCCGCAGGCGCTCACGGCGCCCGGCATGGTGCGCGCCCAGCGGTTCGTGACCTCGGACGTCAGGCCGCTGCCCGGGGTCGTGACGCCCGACCTGGGGCACCTGGCCCTGTACGAGATCGCCGGTGACCCCGGGCCGCTCCGCGAGGAGATCAAGCGGATGCTCATCGCCGGTGAGATGGTCCTGCCCGACTTCATGCGACCGCCGTTCAAGGCGATGTTCCTGAGGCCGGTCAGCCCGTTCTTCCCGGCGGCGGGGATCGCGGAAGGCGCGTGACCCATGCGTGAGCTGAACGTCGCCGGTGTGGCCGTACCGCACCCGGACGAGGTCCTCGTCGGCGGGGAGTGGGTCCCCGCCGACGGCGGAACCCACGAGGTGATCTCGCCGAGCACCGGGCGTCCCGTCGCCCGGGTCGGCCTGCCCTCCGGCGAGCACGTGCGGGCGGCGGTCGAGGGCGCCCGCGCGGCGCTGTCCTCGTGGGCCGAGCTGCCGGTCGCCGACCGGATCGAGGTCTGCGGCCGGTTCTGCGCGGCCCTGGAGGCGCGGCTCGGCGAGATCGGCGCGGTGTGGGCGGCCGAGGCCGGGATGCCGGTCCGCTACAGCCGCACCCTGCACCGGTTCGCCGCGGTGGGCGCCTGGCGGACCCTGCTGGCCGTCGCCGAGGACACCCTGCGCGACGACGTCCGCCGCTCGCCGCTCGGCGACGTCGTGGTCCGGCGCGAACCCGCGGGCGTGGTCGCGGCCATCATGGCCTACAACGGGCCGCTGGTGACCACGGCCAGCAAGGCGATCCCGGCCCTGCTGGCCGGATGCCCGGTCGTCGTCAAGGCGGCCCCCGAGTCGCAGCTGATCATGCGGATCGTCGCCGACTGCGCGGCCGGCGCGGGCTTCCCGGCCGGGACGCTGAGCGTGCTGTGCGGCGACGTGGAGATCGGCCGCGCGCTCACCGCCAGCCCGTACGTCGACATGGTCTCGCTCACCGGCGGGCGCGCGGCGGCCCAGGACGTCATCGAGTCCACCCGGCACCGGTTCGCCCGCACCCACCTGGAGCTGGGCGGGAAGTCTCCGGCGCTGATCCTGGACGACGCCGACCTCACGGTGGTGCTGCGGAGCCTGGTCCCCGGCGCCACCGGCGCGACCGGGCAGGTCTGCGCCGCGCTGTCGCGGATCCTGGTGTCCGAGCGCCGTCACGACGAGGTGGTCGAGGTGCTGCGGCGCGCCTGGGAGGGGCTCACGATCGGCGATCCCCTCGATCCGGCGACGCAGATCGGGCCGGTGTCGACGCCAGCGGTGATCGAGCGCACCGAGGGCTTCCTCGCCCGCGCGGTCGCCGAAGGTGCGCGCATCATCACCGGAGGCCACCGGCCCGGCGGGTTCGGCGACGGCTGGTACCTCACGCCCGCCCTCGTCACCGACGTCGCCCGGGACTCCGAGCTGGCGCGGAACGAGGTCTTCGGCCCCGTCACCGCCGTGCTGACCTACACCGACATCGAGGACGGGATCAGGCTCGCCAACGACACGGACTACGGCCTGGCCGCGACCGTCTACACGGCCGACCGCGAGGCGGGCGCCGCGTACGCCCGCCGGATCAGGGCGGGCTCGGTCGCCGTCAACACGATCGGCCCGACCCTCGCCGCCCCGTACGGCGGGGTGAAGGGCTCGGGCTGGGGCCGTGAGGCGGGGCCCGAGGGCCTCCTCGAATTCACCGAGACCAAGCAGATCCTGCTCGGACCGGCCTGACGAAAGGGCGGTGCACGATGAACTTCACCTGGGTTCTGGACTCCGTCGTCGGCCAGGTCCCGGTGGCGGACCGGGACAGGGTCGCCCTCAGCTTCGACGGCCGGGTGCGCCTGACGTACGGGGACCTGCACGACCGGACGCTGCGGTACGCGCGGGCGCTGCGCGACCTCGGCCTCACCAAGGGCGACCGCCTCGGTCTCCTGCTGTTCAACGACGCGGAGTACGTGCCGCTGTATCTCGCGGCGGCTCGTCTCGGTGTCATCACCGTCCGGCTGAACTTCCGGCTCGCCTCGCCCGAGCTGGCGTTCATCCTGGCGGACTCCGGGGCGTCCGTCCTCATCGTCCACGGCAGCCTGGCCGAGAAGGTCGCCCCGATCCGCGATCAGGTCGGCGTCGCCACCTACGTCGTCCTGCCGGACACCGAGGATCCGGTGCCCTCCTGGGCGCGGCCGTTCGAGGCGCTCCGGGGCGCGGAGCCGCTCGCGCCCGAGGAGCTGCCGGAGGTCACCGCGGACGACCCGATGGGGCTGCTGTACACCTCGGGCACCACCGGAACCCCGAAGGGCGCCGTCTGGACCCACGGGAACACCCTGGGCATCGCGACGAGCCAGGCGCTGCGGTGGCGGTTCTCCGAGGACACGGTGGGGCTCGTGCCCGGGCCGCTGTACCACGGGGGAGCCTTCGAGGCGATCGTCGCCCCGGCGCTGCTCATGCACGGGACCGGGGTCGTCCTGCCATCGCGCGGGTTCACGGTCGCACAGCTGCTGGAGGTGCTGCGCGAGGAGCGGGTGACCGACTGCCTGCTGTTCCCGTTCATGCTGGACGAACTGCTGCACCTCGACGATCTCGAACGGCGGCTGCCCGTGTCGGTCCGCCGGCTCGTCACCGGCGGCGACATGCTCATGCCCGCGACCTCCGAGGAGGTCCGGCGGCGGCTCCCGGACGTCCGGCTCACCCAGGTCTACGGGCTCACCGAGGGCGGCGCCATCGCGACCACCCTGGAGCACGAGCACCTCGCGGCGCAGCCGAGGAGCGTCGGCCGCCCGCTGCCGCTCACGGAGGTCCGCGTCGTCACGCCCGCGGGCGACCTCGCCGGGGTGGACGAGGTCGGCGAGGTCGAGGTGCGCGGCCCCGCCGTGTCCCCCGGGTACTGGAACCGGCCGCAGGCCAACCTCACCACCTTCCACGACGGCTGGTGCCGGACGGGCGACCTCGGCTACGTCAACGCGGACGGGTTCCTCCATCTCACCGGCCGCGAGAAGGACATGATCCGCAGCGGCGGGGAGAACATCTACCCCGCCGAGGTCGAGAAGGTCCTGGTGACCCATCCCGGTGTGCGGGAGACCGCGGTCTTCGGCGTCCCCGACGCGCGGTACGTCGAGGTCGGCTGCGCGGTCGTCGTGCCCGAACCAGGGCAGGCGCCCGACCCCGGCGCGCTGCGGGCGCACTGCCGCGAACGGCTGGCCGCCTACAAGGTGCCCAGGTACTTCGTGCTCGCCGAGGAACTGCCGAGGAACGCCTCCGGCAAGATCCTCAAATATCGCCTGCGCGAGCAGTACGCCGGACTGGAGACGACGAACGGACAGGAGACGCAGGCATGAGCGCACACGGGCCGCAGCTCGTTCTGATCACCGGGGCCGCGGGCGGGGTGGGGTCGGCGACGGCCCGCCGCTTCGCCGCCGCCGGGGCCAGGGTCGCGGTCACCGACATCGACGCCGACCGGCTGACGGCCCTGGCCGGCGAGATCGGCGCGCTGCCCCTCCCGGCCGACGGCACGCGGCGGGAGGCCGTGCGGGAGGTCGTGGCGCGGGCCGCCGGGGAGCTGGGCGGCCTCGACACCGTGGTGGCCGCCCAGGGGGCCGCGGTGCCGGGCAACGCCGGCCCGAACGGTGACGCGGCGTGGTTCCGCGCCTTCGACGTGAACCTGCACGGCGCGTACTTCCTGGCCGGGGAGGTCATGCCGCACCTGATGGCGCGCCGGGGGTCGATGGTGCTGATCGCCTCGACCGCCGGCCTGCTGTCCGGGCCGCCGGGAACGGTCGGCTACAGCGCGGCGAAGGCCGGGGTGATCGGGCTGGTGCGCTGGCTGGCGCGGGACTTCGGCCCGCGCGGGGTGCGGGTCAACGGGGTGTGCCCCGGCTGGATCCGGACCCCGCTGGGCGAGGGCGCGATGAGCTACCTGGCCCGGCGCGAGGGCATCACGGTCGAGGACGCCTACCGGGCGGCCGCCGCGCACGTGCCGCTGCGCCGGGTGGCCGAACCCGAGGAGATCGCCTCGGTGTGCGCGTTCCTGGCCTCGCCGGACGCCTCCATCGTCACGGGGCACGTGCTGGTCGCCGACGGCGGCGGCGCGGCGGTCGACCCCGCGACGATCCTCTTCGACCCGCCGGGTCGTGACGGTACCGACATGCCGCTGTGATCTCAACCATAATATATTTAGTAAAAGATAGAAAATTTCACAATGGAACGGAGTGTCCGCCATGGCAGACAGCCACACCGAGGTCCGGGCCCGCCGGGTCGTCGCCGGTGTCGACGCCGACGGCAGGTCGGCGATCGTGCAGGACGAGGAGTCCGCGACCCGCGTCTCGCTGCCCGGCTTCACCGTCAACGACATCTGGCGGCTCGACTCGCTGCCGGTGCGGGCCGAGGACGACGACACGCTGACCGGCGAGGTCGAGCTGGACCCGCCGGCGCACGGGCTCGTGGTCCGCCTGGCCACCTTCCCGCCCGACAGCGAGGTCGACCCGGCCGCCTACGGCGCGTCCATCGACACCCTCCACGGCTCCGACGCCAACGCCGAGGACGAGGCCGTCATGGGCATGCACCGCACCGACACGGTCGACATCGTCACCGTCGTGTCCGGTGAGATCCACGCCGTCCTCGAGACGGGGGAGACGCTGCTGCGGCCGGGCGACAGCATCGTCAACCGCGGCAACATGCACGCCTGGAGCAACCGTTCCGACAGGCCGGCGACGGTCGTCGCGACGATGGTGCCCCTCAGGCGCTGACCGGCGTCCCCGGCTCGATCCCGCCCAGCCCACACCCGACGATCACCCGCCGGAGGGTCACCGTGCACGCCTCCCCCGTCAGGCCGTTCTCCAGCGACCACTGGAGCGAGGCCGAGACGCTGCCCCCCGCCGCCGCCCGGCGGGTCCAGGACGAGCGGCTGTCGGAGCAGGTCGCCTACCTCGCCGAGCACAGCGCCTTCTACCGGGCGAAGTTCGCCGAGCACGGCGTGGACCCCGGAGCCGTCCGCACCGTCGACGACCTCGACGGGCTGCCGTTCACCGAGAAGCGGGAGCTGCGCGACAGCCTGGCCGCCGCGCCGCCGCTGGGCACGCACGTCGCGGCGGCGGAGCACGAGATCGTGCAGATCCAGGCGTCGTCGGGGACCACCGGCAGCCCGTCCTACGTCGGGCTCACCGCGGGCGACGTCAGGACGTGGTGTGAGCTGGGCGCCCGGGCCCTGTACACCAACGGGTTCCGCCCCGGCGACCGGGTCCTGCACGCGTTCGGGATGAGCAAGGGCTTCGTGGGCGGCCTGCCGATCGTGCAGATCCTGCAGTACATGGGGATCGTCGACATCCCCGTCGGCGCGGAGGCGGGCGCCGAGCGGCTGCTGCGCGTGCAGGCCGACCAGCGCCCGCCCTGCCTCATCGGCACCCCGTACTTCCTCGCCTACCTGGCGGAGCAGGCGCCCGCCGTCCTCGGCCGCCCGGCCGGCGAGCTGGGCGTGCGCACGATCAGCGTGGGCGGCGAGCCCGGCGGCGGGCTGCCCGGCGTACGGAACACCCTGCAGACCCTGTGGGGCGCGACGGTCCGCGAGATGCTGGGCGGGACGGACATCGCCTGCACGTACTGGGGCGAGTGCGAGGCGGCCGACGGCATGCACTTCCTGTCTCCGGACCTGATGGTCGCCGAGCTCATCGACCCCGCGACCGGGCGGCGCGTCGAGCCGGTCGAGGGTGCCACGGGCGAGCTGGTCTACACCGCCCTCCGGCGCCGGGCCTCGCCGCTGCTGCGTTTCCGGACCCGCGACCACGTCGTCGTCACCGGGACGGACTGCGCGTGCGGGCGGACCGGGTACAAGGTCCGGTGCGTCGGCCGGACCGACGACATGCTCATCGTGCGCGGCATCAACGTGTTCCCCTCGGCCATCAGGGACCTGGTGCAGGGCTTCGCCCCCGCGACGACCGGTGAGATGCGGATCCGGGCCGACTTCCCCGGGCACTCGACGCAGCGCCCGCTGCCACTCGTCGTCGAGCACGCCGCGGACCTGCCGCCCTGGCGGCAGGACGAGCTGTGCGGGGCCATCGAGGCCCGGGTCCGCTCGGCGCTGAACGTCAAGTGCCTGGTCCGGCTGGTCCCGGAGGGCACGCTCAAGAGACCCGACCACGTCAAGGTGGCCCTCGTCGAACGGGTGGACGGGTGACCCCGGCCACGTCCCTGTTCGCGGGGGTCACTCCAAGGGAGCAGACCATGGTGTGGCAAGGCAACTACACGAAACTGTTCATCGGCGGCCGGTGGGTCGATCCCGCCGCCACCGAGACGATCGAGGTGATCTCGCCGTTCACCGAGCAGGTCGTGGCGCGGGTCCCGGCGGCCGCCAAGGCCGACGCCGGCCGGGCCGTGGCGGCGGCCAGGGACGCCTTCGACCGCGGACCCTGGCCGCGGACCCCGCTTCCGGAGCGGATCGAGGTCCTCCGCAGGCTCGGCGCCGCGCTGGCCGAACGGCAGGAGCTGCTGGCCTCCCTCGTGACCGAGGAGATGGGCTGCCCGATCACCCTCTCCCGGACGATGCAGGCGGCGGGACCCCGCCTGATGCTGGACGCCTTCCTCGACCTGGCGCCGCGGTACTCCTTCAGCACGGTGCGCCGGTCGAGCACGGGCAACGCGCTGGTCACCCGCGAACCGGTCGGCGTGGTGGCCGCCATCGTCCCCTGGAACGCCCCGCTGCTGATCTCGATGCTCAAGCTGGCGCCCGCGCTGCTCACCGGCTGCACGGTGGTGCTCAAGCCGTCGCCCGAGGCGCCGCTGGACTCCTACCTGCTCGCCGAGCTGCTGGAGTCCGCCGGGCTGCCGGAGGGCGTGGTCAACATCGTGCCCGCCCATCGGGAGGTGGGCGAGTACCTCGTCACGCACCCGGACGTGGACAAGGTGTCCTTCACCGGGTCCACGGCGGCGGGACGGCGGATCGCGGCCCTGTGCGGGCGGGATCTGCGCCGGGTGACGCTGGAGCTGGG
This sequence comes from Thermomonospora sp., assembly GCA_036258615.1. Classification (GTDB taxonomy): domain Bacteria; phylum Actinomycetota; class Actinomycetes; order Streptosporangiales; family Streptosporangiaceae; genus Thermomonospora. The sequence goes on from DATADI010000608.1 coordinate 7,771, forward strand.
CGGCAAGTCCGCCGCGGTCATCCTCGACGACGCCGACCTCGACGTGGTGGTGCCGTCGATCCGGGCGCTGTCACTGCGCAACAACGGCCAGGTGTGCAGCAACAAGACGCGGATCGTCGTGTCGCGGGCCCGCGAGGAGGAGCTGCTCGACCGGCTGCTCGCCATGGTCGACTCCATGCCGATCGGTGATCCGGCGGACCCGGAGACGCAGGTCGGTCCCCTGGTGAGCGCCCGGCAGCGCACGATGGTCGAGGGGTACATCGAGCACGGCCGCACCGAGGGCGCCAAGCTCCTGGTGGGCGGGGGACGCCCAGCCGGGCTGGACCGCGGCTGGTTCGTCGAGCCGACCGTCTTCACCGGCGTCGAACCCGGGATGCGCATCGCGCAGGAGGAGATCTTCGGCCCCGTCCTCACCGTGCTCACCTACGACGACGAGGACCAGGCGGTGGCCATCGCCAACGACTCGGCGTACGGGCTCAACGGATCGGTGTTCGCCGCCGACCCGGAGCACGCACTGGACGTCGCCCGGCGGATCCGTACCGGGACCGTGGAGGTCAACGGCAACGGGGCCGGTTTCCACGCCCCGATGGGCGGGTTCAAGTCCAGCGGGATCGGCCGCGAGGCCGGGCTGGAGGGCTTCGACGCCTACGTGGAGCTCAAGTCGTACGGGCTCTCGCCCGACCTGGCCGATTCCCTGTCCTGACCGAGTAGGGAAGGCGGAAGCGATGCGTGGTGTGGTGTTCAACGGCGACCGTGACCTGGAGATCGTCACGTTCGAGGACCCCGAGCCCGGGCCCGGCGAGGCGGTCGTGGCGATCAGGGCGTCCGGCATGTGCGGCAGCGACCTGAGGTTCTACCGGGCGCCCGCCGGGGAGGCGCTGGCGGCCTTCGGCCTCGGCGGCGGTGACGGCGCGACCAGGATCATCGGCGGGCACGAGCCGTGTGGTGTCGTCGCCGCCCTCGGCGAGGGCGTGGACGGCCGCGCGATCGGCGTCGGTGACCGGGTCATGGTCCACCACTACGACGGCTGCGGGTTCTGCGACCGCTGCCGTACCGGGTGGACCCAGATGTGCGAGCGGGGGGCGGTCATCTTCGGGGCGACCGCCCACGGCGGCCACGCCGACTACCTGAAGGTGCCGGCGCGGACGCTCGTTCCGCTGCCGGACGGGCTCGGCTTCGCGGCCGGAGCCGCGATCTCCTGCGGCACCGGCACCGCGTTCGGCGCGCTGGTGCGGATGAACGTGACCGCCCGCGACACGATCGCGGTCTTCGGGCAGGGACCGGTCGGCCTGTCGGCCGTGCAGCTCGCCGCCGCGATGGGGGCCGAGGTGATCGCCGTCGACATCGCGGGCGACCGGGTGGCCCGCGCCAGGGAGTTCGGCGCCGCCCACGCGATCGACTCCAGCCTGACCGACGCCGCCGAGGCGATCCGCGACCTCACCGGGGGCCGCGGGGCGACCAAGGCGCTGGACTGCTCCGGCGCCCCGGCGGCGCGGGCGGCGGCGGTGCACGGCACCCGTGCCTGGGGCACGGTCGGGTTCGTGGGGGAGGGCGGCGAGGTGACGCTCGAGGTCAGCCCCGACCTCATCCGCAAGCAGCTCACCCTCGTCGGCTCGTACACCTTCTCCCTGACGGGCCAGGCGGAGTGCGCGCGCTTCGTCGCCGACCACGGCGTCGACGTCGACCGGCTGTTCACGCATCGCTGGACGCTCGACGACGCCGACGAGGCCTACCGCGAGTTCGACAAGCAGACCGCCGGCAAGGCGGTGATCGAGTTCTGAACGCGCGCACCGGAAGCGGGAGCATCCATGGCAAAGACCGCGGCGGAGGCAGGGCCCGACCTGTCGGCGCGTGACCGGCTCGCCCGGTCCGAACAGGGCTACTTCATTCTCGCGATCACCGTCGTGCTGTGCCTCGGCGGCGCGCTGACCACCGAGGGGTTCCTCACCGGCGGCAACTTCGCGAGCCTGGCACGGCTGTCGGCGGCCTTCGGCATCGTGGCGATCGGCCAGGCCATCGTGGTCATGGGCAAGGGGATCGACCTGTCGGTGGCCGGTGTCGCGCTCGGGTGCGCCCAGGCCACGGTGGCGCTGCTGGCCGGCGGGACGCCCGAGTGGCAGGTGATCGCGCTGCTCACCGCCGTCGCCCTGACGGCCGGGGTGGTCAACGGCCTGCTCGTCGCCTACGTCGAGGTGCCGGCGCTGTTCGTCACGCTCGCCACCGGCCTGGCTGTTCATCGACGAGCCGACCCGGGGGGGTGGACCTGGGGACCATCACGGAGATCCGCGCCCTGGCCGACCAGGGCGTCGCCGTGGTCGTGATCTCCTCCTACCTGCCCGAGATCCGTGCGCTGTCGGACCGCATCCTGGTCGCCCGGCAGGGCAGCATCGCCGTCGAGTTCGATCCCGGCGACGTCGACGAGCAACGGCTCGTCTTCGCCGCCGTGCACTGACCCGCCCCTCCCGGCGGGACCTGCCGTTGTCCTCGGGACGAGCACAATATATAAAGTATTTCAATGGTTGGATCCATCGGTGTCTCCCTGGGGGCGATCTCTTGAACACGCGCGGGGCAGGGGCCCCTTCCACGGCCGCGGCGGAGCCGTCCGGCACGACCGCGGCGCCGGCCGGGCCGCTGGCGGGCGTCCGGGTCGTCGTGCTGGCGGGCATGGGCCCGGTGCCCTTCGTCGGGATGCTGCTGGCCGACATGGGCGCGCACGTCGTCCGGGTGACCCGCCCGGCCGGCCGGCCCGGCCGCGCGCTGAGCCAGACCGACGGCCTGCGCGAGGAGCAGGACGTGGTCAACCGGGGGGTGGACACGGTGGCGGTCGACCTCAAGGACCCCGAGGGCGTCGAGTCGGTGCTCTGCCTGGTCGAGGCCGCGGACGTGTTCGTCGAGGGCTACCGTCCCGGGGTCGCCGAGCGGCTCGGGCTCGGCCCGGACGTCGCCCTCCGCCGGAACCCGGCGATCGTCTACGCCCGGCTCACCGGCTACGGGCAGACCGGACCGCTGGCGGCCGAGGCCGGTCACGACATCAACTACGTGGCCCAGTCGGGGGCCCTGCACGCCATGGCCCGTGCCGGTGAGGCGCCCCGGCCGCCGATCAACCTGCTCGGCGACTACGCGGGCGGCGGGCTGCTGGCCGCGTTCGGGATCGCCTGCGCCCTGCTGGAGTCGCGGGCGTCGCGGCGCGGGCAGGTGCTGGACGCCGCGATGGTCGACGGGGTCGCCCTGCTGACCGCCAAGCTCCAGGGGCTGCGGGCGGCCGGTCTCTTCGGCGACGAGCCCGGCACCAACTGGCTCGACTCCGGGGCGCCGTTCTACGACACCTACCGCTGCGCCGACGGCCGTCACGTCGCGGTCGGGGCGCTGGAACCGGACTTCTACCGGGAGTTCGTCTCGCGTCTCGGCGTCGACGTCACCGGCTGGCCGGACCAGAACGACCGGGACTCCTGGCCCGAACTGCGCCGGCTCATCGCCTCGGCGCTCGCCGCGAAGACCCGGGCGGAGTGGGCGGCGATCTACGAGGGCACGGACGCGTGCGTCACGCCGGTGCTGTCGTTCGACGAGGCCGCCGCGCATCCCCACAACGCGGGGCGCCGGCTGTTCGAACGGGTCGGCGGGGTCCTGCACCCCTCGCCCGCGCCGCGGTTCGGCCGGACGCCGGCGCGGCGGCCCGCGACCCCGCGCACCGACCGTACCGACGTGCGGCTGCTGATCGAGTCCTGGCGCCCCGGGGCCCGCCGTCCCGGACCGAGGGCCGACGCGGTGGACGGGGCCCCTCGCTGACCCTCCCGCCCGGCGGCATCGGCCACCGCGGCAGGGAGCCTTTCCTAGCTGTTTCTCTTTGGAGGTCGTATGGGTAACGGGGCCGGTCCTCTCGTCGGTCTGCGCGTCATCGAACTCGCCGCCGTCGGGCCGGGGCCGCACGCGGGGATGATCCTCGCCGACCTCGGCGCCGACGTGGTGCGCATCGACCGCCCGAGCGGGACGCAACTCGGCCGCCCGGACGCGTCGGACCCGATGCTCCGGGGCAGGCGGCGGGTGAAGGCCGACCTCAAGACGCAGGAGGGGCGGGACACCCTCATGAGCCTGGTGCGCCACGCCGACGTGCTGATGGAGGGCTACCGGCCCGGCGTCGTGGAACGCCTCGGCGTCGGGCCGGACGAGTGCCTGGCCGTCAACCCGCGCCTGGTCTACGCCCGCGCGACCGGCTGGGGGCAGAGCGGCCCGTTCCGCGACAAGGCGGGGCACGACATCAACTACCTGTCGATCAGCGGCGCGCTCCACGCGCTCGGGCGGCGGGACGAGACCCCGCCCCCTCCGCTGAACCTCGTCGGCGACTACGGCGGCGGATCGATGCTGCTGATCACGGGCCTGCTCGCGGCCCTGTGGCACGCGGGCCGGACGGGACGGGGGCAGGTGGTCGACGCGGCCATGGTGGACGGCGTGAGCCTGCTGGCGCAGAAGGTGTGGTCGTGGCGGGCACAGGGGCTGTGGAACGACCGGCGGGAGGCGAACTTCGTCGACGGCGGGTCGCCCTGGTACCGGACCTACGCCTGCGCCGACGGCATGTTCATGGCGGTCGCCGCGATCGAGCCCCAGTTCTACGAGCAGTTCCTCATCGGGCTCGGGCTGTCCGGCGAGGACCTGCCGCCGCAGCGCGACCCGAACGGGTTCCCGGTCCTCACCAGGCGCTTCGAGGAGGTCTTCGCCTCGAAGACCAGGGACGAGTGGGCCGAGATCTTCGCCGATCTCGACGCCTGCACGACCCCCGTGCTCACGTGGGAGGAGGCGCCGCACCATCCGCAGAACGCCGAGCGCCGGACCATCGTCACCGAGCACGGCGCGACACAGGTGGCGCCCGTTCCCCGGTTCTCCCACACCGAACTCCGGCTGCCCGCCCCGATGGCCGACCCCGTCGACGTCGGCGAGGTGCTGGCGGACTGGACCGACGCGGCGGACCCCACCCCGGCGAAGGAGAGCTGACGTGGCCGACCTCGACATCACCGAGTACCTCAGGCCCGGCGACACGGTCCTCATCGGCCAGGCCGCCGCGGAGCCGCCGGTGCTCGTCGAGAAGTTCATCGAGGCGGCCGCGAGCATCCCCGGGCTGACGGCCCTGTGCGGTTACACCCTGACCGACGCGTGGGACAAGGTCACCTCCGGCAGGCCGAACGTCAAAACCTACGTCGCGCACGGCAGCCTGCGCAGGCTCAGCGCCAGGGGCCTGCTCGACATCGTCCCCTGGAACTACAGCCGGATCGAGGAGCTGATCACGACCGGGCGCCTGCCCGTGGACGTCGTCCTCCTCCAGGTGGGCCCGGCCGACGACGAGGGCTACCACGACCTGGGCCCCACGGTCGACTACGCCGTGGTCGCCGCGGAGCACGCGCGGGTCGTGCTGGCCGAGGTGAACCCGAACATGCCGCGGACCCGCGCCTCGCGCCGCCTGCACGGCTCCCGCGTCACGGCCGCGATCTCCTCCGCGCGGCCGCTCGCGGGCTCGCCCGCCCGGCCACCGAGCGACGAGGAACGCAAGGTGGCCGTGAACGTCGCGGCGCTGGTCCCCTCCGGCGCGACGATCCAGCTCGGCGCCAGCGCGCTGGCCGACGCCATCGCCGCCGAGCTGCACGGCCGCCGCGGGCTGCGGGTCCGCTCCGGCCTGGTCGGCGACTGGCTGGTCGACCTGTACGAGGCCGGGGCCCTGGACCGCACGCCGGGGAGCTGCGTCGTCGGCATGGCCCTGGGCACCGAGCGGCTCTACCGGTTCCTGCGCGACTCCGACGTCGTCCGCCTCGCGCCGCTGCAGGAGCAGATCTCGGCGGACGCGATGGCACGGGCCCGCCCGTACGTGTCGATCAACTCGGCGATCGAGGTGGACCTGCTGGGCCAGGTGAACTCCGAGGTCATCGGCGGCCGGTACGTCGGGGCGGTGGGCGGCCAGGTCGACTTCTTCCGGGCGTGCCGCGGCAGCGTGGGCGGCACGGCCGTCGTCGCGCTGGCGTCCACGGCCCCGTCGGGCGCC